>JAEYVE010000081.1 GCA_023432025.1 Pseudomonadota bacterium | reverse complement strand
CGCGCAGCGCATCAACGACCTGTTCGAGGTCGGTCAAGGTACGGGCGGCGGCCTGAGCAAGGTCATCGCCGACGAGCAAACCAACTCGCTGGTGGTGGTCGGAAACGACGAGGCTTACGGCAAGCTGCTCGAGGTCCTGAAGAAGCTGGACAGCCGCTCGGGTGAAGTCGGCGCCGCGCACGTGTTGCCGCTGCAGCACGCCGTGGCGGAAGAGCTGGCGCAGACGCTGCAGCAGATGCTCACCGGGCAGGCCGCCGGCGCGCGTGGCAAGAACGCCGCGCCCGCCTCGGCGGGCAACGCCGGCGGCATGTTCGAAGGGGACGTGAACGTCACGCCCGACAAGGCGACGAACTCGCTCGTCATCAGCTCGTCGGCGCGGGATTTCGCGCAGGTGCGCCTCATCGTCGACCGTCTCGATCAACCGCGCCGTCAGGTGTTCATCGAGGCGGTCATCATGGACGTCGGCGTGTCCGACTCCCAAAACTTGGGCTTCTCCTGGCACGGCGGCGCCAACGAGGACATCGGCGGCGGAGGCGATTCGCTCTTCTTGGGCGGCTTCAACGCGGCCAACTCCGTGGCTTTCCCGACGGACCCCAGCGTGCTCCAGGGCTTCGCGGCGGGTGTACGCGGCGTGCCGATCCCCGGCACCAGCAACCTGTTCGCCAACGGCCTCAGCATTCCGGCCTTCGGCGTGGTGCTGCAGGCGCTGGCCAGCTCCGGGCGCGGCAACGTGCTCGCCACCCCGCACGTCATCGCCACGGACAACGTGGTGGCGGAAATCAACGTGGGGGAGAACATCCCGCTTCAGACGAACGTGGGCGGCGGTCTCGGGAACTTGGCCGGCCTCGCCGCGGGCGGCGCGCAAGGCGCCATCAACGCAGGAACGCTCTCGGCCATCGGCGGCTTCGGCTTCGCGGCTCCTCGCGAGGACGTCGGCAACCGAATCAAGGTGACGCCGCACATCAACGAATCCGATCAGGTGCGCCTCGAGATCGAGCTCGAGAGCAGCGCGCCCGGCACTCCCGTCGGCGCGCTCGGCGCCATCCCCATCACGCGGCGCACCACCAAGACCACGGCCGTGGTGAAGGACCAGCAGACCATCGTGATCGGTGGCCTGATGAAGGACGAGTACACCACCTCCAAGGACAAGGTGCCGGTGCTGGGGGACATCCCCGTGCTCGGCTTCTTGTTCAGCTCGACGAAGACGAGCAAGCGCAAGAGCAACCTCTTGCTCATTTTGACGCCGCACGTCATCCGCGAGCAGTCGGACCTGCGCCGAATTTTCGAGCGGAAGATGCGGGAGCGACAGGAGTTCTTGGATCGCTACTTCGTGTTCGCCACGGACGCGTGGAAACCTCCGATGGACTACACACGCGCCAACGGCCTCGTGGAGGACATCCGCCAAGCGCACTTCGAGATCGAAGAGCAGCAGCGTTTGGAGGAGGAGCTGAAGCCGCGTGAGCTGCACGAGCACACCCCGGGCGACGCCATCGAGCTGCCCGCTACCGTCAAGCCCGGGAGCGGCGGCGGAGGTGGCGGCACGCCCGCCCCGGCGCGTCCCCGGAGAAACCAGCAGCCGCAACAACAGCAGGCGCCGCGCACGGGCATGACCGCGGAACCCCTTCGAATTGCGCCGATCGCGCGCAATGTCACCGTTGAACGTGTGGAGTGAGTCGTGGAAGAGCAGCGCGCGCTCGGTAGCATCCTCGTTCGGCAGGGCGTAGTCGACGGCACTCTGCTCGAGACGCTGTACGAACAGCAGCGCGAGCGTGGCGTTCCGCTGCTCGAGCTCTTGGTACAGAGCAAGGCGGCCACCGAAGGCGAGGTGGCCCGCGCTCTCGCCGCGGAGTGTGGGCTTTCGTACGTCGAGAAGGTGGACGCCGAGGCGGTGCCGCTGGAAGTCGCCACGCGTTTGCCCATTTCGTACGCCAAGGGCAACAAGGTGCTGCTCGTCGCCGAAAGCGAGGATCGCGTAGAGCTCGTCTGCGCCGATCCGCTCTCGACCACGGCGCAGGACGACGTGCGCGCGCTCTTGGACAAGGAGGTCGTCGTTCGTGTGGCCGCCCCGGGCGCGGTGATGGACGCCATCAACCGCGTGTACGAGCGTCAAGACACGGTCAGCGAGCTCCAGAGCGACGAGCAGCTCGACGACCACGACCAAGCCGACCTGCTCGATTCGGACGACGACGCGCCCATCATTCGCTGGGTCAACGCGCTTTTTTCCCAGGCCATCAAGGAGCGCGCCAGCGACATTCACATCGAGCCCGAGGAGCGCGAGGTCTTGGTGCGCTACCGCATCGATGGCGAGCTCTACATCGCCAAGCGCGCCAGTCGGCAGTTCATGAGCGCGGTCATTGCGCGCGTGAAAATCATGGCCGGCCTCAACATCGCCGAAAAGCGGCTGCCGCAGGACGGGCGCATTTCTCTGCGCATCGCGGGGCGCGGCATCGACGTGCGCGTCTCCACCATTCCGACGAGCCGCGACCACGAGCGCATCGTGATGCGCCTTCTCCAGAAGACGAACACGCTGCTCGACTTGAGCGACCTCGGCTTCGCCAAGCGCGACTACACGCTGATGGACCAGCTGATCCGTCGCCCCGACGGCATCATTTTGGTGACGGGCCCCACCGGTAGCGGCAAAACGACCACCTTGTACGCGTGCTTGAACCGCATCAACCAGCCGAACACGAACATTCTGACGGCCGAAGATCCGGTGGAGTACGAAATCGGCGGCATTCATCAGCTGCCCGTGCAGCCCAAGATTGGGCTCACCTTCGCGAGCGCGCTGCGCGCATTCTTGCGTCAAGATCCGGACGTCATCATGGTGGGTGAAATCCGCGACAAGGAAACCGCGGACATCGCCATGCACGCGTCCATGACGGGCCACTTGGTGCTGTCCACGCTGCACACCAACGACTCCGCTGGCGCCGTCACTCGCCTCGTGGAAATGGACATCGAGCCGTTCTTGGTTCGCTCCACGGTCATCGGCATTTTGGCGCAGCGCCTGGTGCGCGTTTTGTGCGACCACTGCCGCGTGCCGTACGAGGCCACGCCCTACGAGCTGCAGCAGCTGGGCATCGATCGAGAGCGCACCCGCTGGCGAGACAATCGGCGGGTCTCGCCGCGCTACCAGCTGCCGGGCGTGGACTACGAGCCCGTGGGTTGGCGCCAAGACACCCCGCCCACGTTCTACAAGCCGGGTGGCTGCGAGCGCTGTGACCACAAGGGCTTCACGGGCCGTCGCGGCATTTACGAGTTGATGGTCGTCGATGACATCGTCGGCGCCTTGGTGCTCAAGAACGCAGACGCGCAAACCATCAAGCGCGCGGCGCAGAACAGCGGCATGGACACCATGCGCGACGACGGCGCGCGCAAGGTCCTGCTCGGACGAACCACCGTGGAAGAGGTGGTCGCGGCCACGCAAGAGGACGTGATCGTCGACGAGTAAGCTCGCCGCCGACTAGTCCAGAAAGCCAAAAATGGCCGTCTTCGAGTACAAAGGGGTTCAAGTGCAGACCGGTAAGGCCGTGAAGGGCTACCGGGACGCCGAGAATCCGCGCGCGCTGCGGGCGCTGCTCCGCAAAGAGGGAGTGATGCTCACCTCCGCCCAGGAGGAGGCGGAGCGTAAGCAGAAGACCAAGCGCGACATCGACCTCTTGGCGCCGCTCCGGCGCGTCACCACGGCGGACGTGGCCATCATGACGCGGCAGCTGGCTACGCTCGTGCGAGCGGGCATTCCGCTCGTGGACTCGTTGAGCGCGCTGACCGAGCAGGTGGAGAAGGAGCAGATGGTGCGCGTGCTCTCCGCCGTGCGCGAAAACATCAAGGAGGGCACCTCGTTCTCCAAGAGCTTGTCCATGCACCCGAGGGTGTTTCCGCCGCTCTACGTGAACATGGTCGCGGCGGGAGAAGCCTCCGGCTCGCTGGAGACGGTGCTGGAGCGCCTGGCGGACTTCACCGAGAACCAGTCGCGCCTGAAGGGCAAGGTGACGGCAGCGCTCGCCTATCCGGCGTTGATGTTCGTGCTGGGTATCGTGCTCGTCGGCTTTTTGATGGTGACGGTGGTGCCGAAGGTGACGAGCATCTTCGACAACCTCGGCCAGGCGTTGCCCTGGTACACGCGGCTTCTGATCTTCGTTTCGGAGTTGGTGGGCGGCTACTGGTGGCTCTTGCTCGCGCTCGGCGCGGGCGCCGGCATTTGGTTCACCAAGTGGAAAGCCAAGCCCGCGGGGCGACTGCGCTGGCACACGCTCTGTCTGCAGTTTCCCATCTTCGGGCGTCTGAATCTGCTCGTGGCGGTGGCGCGCTTCTCGCGCACGCTCTCCACGCTCCTCGCGAGCGGCGTGCAGCTTTTGCCGGCCATGGAAATCGGCAAGAACGTGCTCGAGAACGCCAAGCTCGAAACCGTCATCACGGAGGCCATCGGATCCATCCGCGAGGGCGAGAGCATCGCCGAGCCGCTCAAGCGGAGCGGGGCGTTCCCGCCCATGGTGACGCACATGATCGCGGTGGGCGAAAAGTCCGGCCAGCTCGAGAACATGCTCGACAACGTGAGCCGCGCCTACGAGGCGGACGTGGAAACCAAGGTCGCCACGCTGACCAGCTTGCTCGAGCCCATCACCATCATGTTGCTCGGCGGCGTCGTGGGCTTCATCGTGATGGCCATCCTGATGCCGCTGATCCAGATGAACAACCTCGTTCAGTAAGCCTTTCCCCCGAGTCCATGTCCGCACGAAGAGCCGGCGATACGCGCATTTTCTTTCCCTGGGAGGGCAGGGGAGGGCTGCGCCGTTATTTCGCTTTCGGGCGCGTCCGCCCGCTCATTTACGCCGGACTCGTCGTGGGCACCTTGGTGTGGATCGGCGTGCGCGAGCGGCGGGATTCGGGAATACGACAGACCCGCGCGACGTTGCTCGACATGCGCCGGGCCGTGGACGCCTTCATCGCGGATCACGATGGGGCCTGCCCCGAGTCGGTCGAAGCAGCGCGCATTTACGCGCGCCTCGAAAGTCCAGCGGTGGACGCCTGGGGCCGGCCGCTCCGGCTCCTGTGCCCGTCGGACGTGCCGGGGCAAAAGTACGAGCTCATGAGTGATGGCCCGGATGGACACCCGGGTGGCCTGGATCGAATTCAGTAGAGAGGAACCGATGACACGTTCGCCAGTCGTTACGCACGAGGGTACCACCCAGTCGATCGAGCCCGCAGTTGGCGCGCTCGGTCCGAGCCGCGCCCGTCGCCTTGCACGCGCCGTACAACGCGGCGTGACCCTCGTCGAAGTGCTCATCGTCGTGGCCATCATCGCCATGGTGGCCGGTGGCGTCGCCGTCTTCGCGCTGCCCAAGTACAAGGAGGCGCAGATCACCACGGCCAAGACAGGCGCGCGCGTCATCCGCAACGCGGTGCAGCAGTGGCAGCTGTCGAACAACGAGTACGGCTCCTGCCCCACGGTCAGTCAGCTCGTGGCGGACCGGCAGCTCGATGCAGGCCAGAACACGGACGACCCCTGGGGCATGCCGTTCGTCATCACCTGCTCCGACGACAACGTCGCCGTCGGGTCGTACGGCCCCGACAAGAAGGCGGGGAGCAAGGACGACATCATGGTGCCCGAGGGCGCATCCACGCAGGGCGATTGACGCCCTAGCGCAATGGTGAGCTTTCGATGAGCCCCGGTCAGCGCTCGCAGACCCTCGCGCGGCACGCTCCGTTCGGTACGGCGCGTGCTCGAGCGCGCGGCGTGACGTTGGTCGAAATGCTCATCGTCATCGCGCTCATCGCGCTCATCGGCGGTTCCATTCTCTTCGGGAGCGGCATGTTCGGCGGCGCGAGGCAACGCGCCGCCGGTACTTTGTTGATGGCGGCCGTGCAAAAAGGCTTGGCGCATGCCAACACGAGCGGTCGGCCCGTGCGGCTCGTGATGGAGGTCGGCGGTTCGCGCCTCAGGCTCGAGGAGTCCGGCACCTCGAAGGTGCTCCGGGATTCGCCGCGTGACGCGGCCTCGCTGGAAGCCGCAGCACGCCGCCAGAGTGAGCGCGTCGTGGACAGCAGCGCGCGAGCCGAGGCGCAGTTCACGGCCGTCGACATTTTGGGTGACGACCTCGACGCGGCGAAGCCCCGGTCGGACGCGGACGGCGAAGATTCGGTACCGCAGGGTCCCGGCCGCAGCCTGGGAGCAGGCGTGAGGTTTCGCCTGGTGCAGACGGAGCACGACGAAGACCCCATCACGGAAGGCGTGGCGTACTTGTACTTTTGGCCTGGCGGCGTCACCGAGCGAGCCGTGATTCAGCTCACCCGAGGTGGAGACGACGAAGGGCTCACGGTGCTCGTGAGCGCGCTCACGGGCCGAGCCGAGCTCAAGTCGGGGCGCGTGGCGCTGCCGCAGCCGCGCCTCGACGGTGAGTACTCGGAGCGGGAGGAGGGGCTGTGAAGAGCCGCGGCTTCACTCTCGTGGAGGTGCTCGTCGCGGTGAGCATTCTCGGGCTCGGCTTGACCATCATTTTGAGCTCCCAGGCGGGGCTCTTCGCGAGCAGCCAGCGGGTCGAGCACGTCACTGCCGCCTCCAATCTCTTGCGTTGCAAGATGACGGAGGTCGAGCTTCATCTGCAGAAGTATGGCTTTCCGCTGCTCGATCAGACCGAGCAGGGTGAGTGCTGCGAGGAAGAGTCGGACGCGCGCTACAGCTGCGAGTGGGTGATTGAACCCATCGAGCTGCCGCAGCCCTCGACGATGACCGAGAACGCCACGAGCGATCCCGCGTTGGCGGACGCGGCGACGGACACGTCGGGGACCGGGGGCCTGGGGACGAGCCTGGGCGCGCTGGGCGCGATGATGACTTTGCAGCAAACGCAGGGAGCTTCGCTTGGCGAAAACCCCACGATGACGGACATGGCGACGATGATGAGCGAAGCCTCGCCCGACGGAAGTCAGGGCATGGTCGCGATGGCGATGAGCTTCGTTTATCCGTCCCTCAAGCCGATGCTCGAGGCGAGCATCCGCAAGATTACGGTGCGCGTGCGCTGGTTCGAGGGGAGTCGGCGGCAGGAGCTGACTGCCGTTCAGTACCTCACGAACCCCACCGAGGGAGCCCTCGATCCGAACGCTGCGAGCGGCCTCGAGGACTTGGCCAATCAGCTCTCCGGAGACGGCTCGAGCGGCACGACGACGCCCACCACGGGCACTCGCAGCGGCACCACCTCGGGCAACACCACCACCCGCGGAGGAGCGCGGTGAACGAAAGACCCGCGCGCACTCGGAGCTTACCGCTGGCCGCGGGCCGGCGCGCGCGCGCGCGCGGCATGACGCTCGTCGAGCTCCTCATCGCCATGGCGATTCTGGCGCTCATGAGCGTGCTCGTTTACAGCGCGATCGACGGAATGCGTCGCAGCCGGGAAGGCGTGCGTCGGCTCGCGGATCGTCACCGCGAAGGCCGACTCGCCATGAACCGCATCGCGCGGGAGCTGCAGAGTGCCTACATCTCGGAGCACGCCCCCATCAATCCGGCGCTACAGGTCGTCAAAACGGCGTTCATCGGCAAGCCCGGCTCCCCAGCGAGCCGCCTGGACTTCAACTCCTTCGCCAACCAGCGGCTCCGACGCAACTCGCGGGAGTCGGATCAAATGGAGGTGTCTTACTTCGGCTCGAGCGATCCCGAGCGAAGCGGCGTGGTCGATCTGGCGCGCCGCGTCTCTACACACCTCGACGAAGATCCGCAGCGCGGCGGGCGCGTCGAGGTGCTCGCGAGTGACATCGATTTGTTCGAGCTCGAGTACCTGGACCCTTTGAGCGGGATGTGGCGCGAGGAGTGGGACAGCACGTCGGTCGTGGGGGAGGCCGGACGCATGCCGCTGCAAGTCAAGGTCACCTTGGTGCTCAAGGGCGGCGCGCGCCGCAACGAGAACAGCAGCCGGGGCACGATTCGGCTGGTGACCAAGGTGCCGATCCCCATCCAGAACATTTTGAACTTCGCGATGAAGTGAGCTCGCCAAAGATGATCCTTCTGCCCCTCTTGCGAAAGCTGCGACCCGGCGCGTGCGCCGAGGCTCCGGCGCGCGCGCGTGGCGCAGCAGAGGCGGCTCCGCAAAGTGCCCTGGTAGCGTGCCTGGCCGAGCAGCGCCGCCGGCGGAACCAGCGAGGCGTGGCCCTCATCATGGTGCTGGGCACCTTGACGCTGCTCACCGTGATGCTCACGGAGTTTCAGGATGAAACGTCCGCCGAACTAGGCAGCGCCATGTCTGCGCGCGACAGCGTGCGCGCGGAGTACGCCGCGCGCAGCGCGGTCAACCTGACGCGCTTGCTCATCGCCGCCGAGCCCACCATCCGTACTGCGGTGGCGCCGTTGCTCATGTTGATGGGCAACGGCGGGGCACAGATTCCCGTTTGGGAGTACTCGGACTCGGTGCTGGGCGCCTTCGGTGACGCCGAGGGTGGCGCCGCGTTCCAGAGCATTTCCGGCGTGAACCTCGCCGAGGGGCGCAACTTGGGCATGGAGGGCGCCGGTTTCAGCATCCGGGTGGTCGACGAGGACTCGAAGATCAACCTGAACCTCGCGTCACGGCCGGGCTCGCAGCAGAAAATCGCCGAGCAGATCCTCGGCCTGTTCGGAAACGATCCCCTCGATCCCATGTTCGACCGCCTGGACGATCAGGGCAGTCTGGCTGATCGCGCGACCATTTGCGCGGCGCTGATCGACTGGGCGGATCCCGACGAGAAGCTCGAGGCGTGTAACCCTCGTGCCGCAGAGCAACAACAAACGGGCACGGAGGACGGCTACTACCAGCTCTTACCGAAGCCCTACCAACGCAAGAACGCGGCCTTCGACAGCCTCGAAGAGCTGCACTTGGTTCGAGGCATCAGCGACGATTTGTTCGACCGTTTTTTCGTTCCCGATGCGGACGATCCGAGTCGGCGAAACGTGACGGTGTGGGGGCGGGGGCCCATCAACGTGAATACGGCCAACGCCGCCACGCTCCTGGCGGTCATTTGCAGCGGCGCCGTGGACGAAACCCCGCTGTGCACGGACCCTCAGCAGCAGATGCTGTTCTTGATGACGCTCGAGATGACGAAGTCGATGACGTCCGGCGTGCCGGTTTTCGGAAGCACGAAGGGCTTCGTCAACGCCGTGAAGGGGAAGGGCATGATCGGCACCATGTTCTCGACCATGGGCCTGCAGCCCGTCACCCTGCTGCGGGACAACGTGTTCGAGGACGCGGTCGCGGTGGAGAGCAAGGTGTTCAGCATCTACGCCACTGGCTACGTGCGCTCCGGCAAGAAAGAGACCAGGAGCCGAATTCACGCCGTGGTCGATCTGCGCAACGCTCCTCCGCCGGGGGCCGCCACGCTCGCCAACACGGCCCGCGCCCTGGGCGATCAGAGCGGAGCAACCACCACGGGGGACGCGTCGGGCAGCGGCACCTCCTCGACGGACGACCCGAACAGCCTCGCGGCGCTGCTCGCTCCGAGCCCCGGCGGCACGATTCTGTATTACCGCGTTGACTGATCCATGAACCCCGAAGGAACCTCCGGCCATGAGTAGAGTCGTCGGCATCGACGTCACGGCCACGTACGTTCGCGCAGCGCTCTTGCGCGTGGCCTATCGAAAGACGGTCGTCGAAGACCTACGTGAGGTGGAGCTTCACGACTTCGCATCGCCGTCGGCGGCGATCGCCGCGTGTGTGTCGAGCCTGGGCGGCGAGGCTGCCGACGGCAGCAGCGGCGGCCGCTTGGACGCGGTGGGCACGACCCTGGAGGGGCGACGCTGCTTCGTGCACAAACTCGCCATCCCTCTGACGGCAGAAAAAACGCTGTTGCAGGTGCTGCCGTTCGAGCTCGAAGCGCTCGTGCCCGTCGATTTGGACGAGCTCGTGTTCGATCACGAGCTCGGGCGACGTAACGAAGCGGAGGGCACCCTGGAGGTGTTCACGGTGGCGGCGCGAACGGAGCACGTCCAAGAGCGCATCGCGCTCGTGCGCGAGGCGCTCGGACGCGAGCCGGAGTCGGTCGGTGTGGCGCCGGCGGAGCTTGCGCAGCTGTCGGCCCTATTTCCCGAGTTGAACGCTCCGGGGCCGCTTGCGCTGGTGGAGCTCTCGGAGGACGGCACCGATATCTGCATCCTGGAGCAGGGGCGCGTGAAGGCGACGCGTTCGCTCTCGCTCGGCACGCGCGGCTTCCCCGGCTCTGCGGAGCCGCTCGGCGCTCAAATCCGGCAGACGTTGGTGGCCTATGCGGTCAGCAGCGGCGCGACGCCCGTGCGCGCGTACCTTCTTGGCTCGGGCGCAGGCCTCGAGGGAGTGCACGCTTTCTTCGCGGACCGTTTGGGCATTCCGTTCGAGACTCCGTTCGAGACTACGCTGGACGGCCTGAACGCGGAGACCTCACGCATGCTGCCGCGCTTCGCGCGCGCGCTGGCGACGGCGCAGCGCTTGGCGCGAGGGAAAGGCCTGGATTTGCGGCAGGGCCCGCTCGCGTTCCAGCGAGGTTTCGGGTTTCTGAAAGAGAAGACGCCGCTTCTCCTGGGCCTAGGCGGGGCCGTGCTCATTTCGTTCGTGTTCGCGACCTGGGCGGAGAGTCGCGCGCTGAGCCGTGAGCGGGAATCTCTGGAGGCAGAGCTCCAGAGCATTACCAAGGTCGTCTTTGGGCAAGGCACCACGGATCCAGAAGAAGCACAGTCTTTGATTACACAGAGCCAGGGCCAAAAGTCGGAGGACCCCATGCCGTACATGGACGGCTTCGGAGTGGCGGTTGCCCTCGCCGAGGTCATCCCCGAAAGCGTGGTTCACGACGTCGAGGAACTGGACGTTCAAAAGGGCAAGATCGCCTTGCGCGGCTTGGTCAACTCGGCGGAGGACGCTCAAACCGTTTCGAAGGCGCTCGAGGATCACCGGTGCATCGAGGGCGCCAACATCAGCAAAATTACCCAAGTGGTGAACAGCGACCGCGAAAAATACGTGCTGGAAGCCACGATTCGATGCCCGGAGGATCCGGGTGACAAGAAGAAGGCCGCGGCAACCACGGGAGGTCAGCCGTGAGCTTGAAAGCTCGCGTCGAGCAGTTGGAGGAGCGGGAGCGTAGGCTCTTGTTCGTCTTCTTCGGCGTGTTCGCCGCCATGATGGTGTTGGGCATTCCGGTAGGGCTCAGCCTGATGCTGAGCGGCGATCGGGACCGGAACCGCGCGCTGGCGGAGGCGGTGCTCGCTGTGAACGACAGCCGCGCGCTCATCGAAAAGCGCGCCGCGGAGCGCCAGCGGGTGGAAGAGCGCTACGCGCGCAAGGCGCCACCCTTGGCGAGCTTCTTGGCGCAAATGGCGGGGCAGGTGGGGGTCGACATCCCCGAAACGCAGGATCGTTCGACCATCCCCCAGGGCAAGAAGTTCGAAGAGCGCTCGACGCAAATCCGGCTTCGCAACGTGGGCATGCTCAAGCTGGCCAACTTCATGGAAAAAATCGAGCATTCGGGGTACGCGGTGAGCATCTCGAAGCTCAACGTGCGCAGTCGCGGAAAGCCCGATCAGTTCGACGTAGAAATGATCGTGAGCGCGTTCGACGCGAAGGCCCCAGCGCCCAAGAAGGCCGCGAGTGACGAGGGCGCGGCGAAGGAGGAGTCACCGTGACTCCCCGGCTCAGGCGCATTCTCCCGTGGGTTTTGTATCCCGCGTTCTATCTGTTCGCCTTCGTGCTCTTCGTGCGGATCACGTTTCCTTACGAGCGCATCAAGGAGCGGGCCATCGCGGCTTTTGCTGCGTCGCAGAAGGCGGCGGGCAAGCGTCTAGAAATCGACGCCTTGAGCGGCTACGGCATCTTCGGCTTGGAGGCCGAGGGCGTGCGGCTCATCACCGATCCTCCCGCGGGCAGCGGCGTGGCTCTGCCCGCGGCGGATGATGCGAAGGACGGCAAGGAGAGCGGCCCCAAGCCCAAGGTGCTCGCGTTCGACTCCGTGCGCGTCAGCTTGGCCGCGCTCCGCCGGCTCTTTGGTACTTGGGTCGTCAGCTACTCCGCAGACATCGGCGGGGGCGAGATCGAGGGCACCTTCTTCCAAGACTCCGAGAAGGCGAAAGTCGACGTGGAGGCCTCCGACGTGGACGTGGCGGGCCAGAGCTTCTTGGAGGACCTCGCGGGCTTGCCGCTCGATGGGGTGCTCAAGGGGCAGGTGCACCTGATTCTTCCGGAGGGCAAAATGAAGGCCGCGGAGGGCAGCATCGAGCTCTTCATCGAGAACCTCGCCGTCGGTGACGGTAAGGCGAAGATCCGCGACACCATTGCGCTGCCGAAGCTTCAGGCGGGCAACTTGAAGCTGAAGGCGGAGGCCGTCGACGGACGCCTCACGGTGAAGGAGTTTTCGACGAAGGGGCCCGACTTCGAGTTCTCGACCGACGGCACCATGCGGCTTCGCGACCCGTTCGACTCCAGCATCGCGGACCTCAACACGTCGTTCAGGTTCACCGACGCGTACAAGACCAAAAACGAGCTCACCAAGGGGCTGTTCGGCGATCCTGGCTCGAAGGTGCCCGGTTTGTTCGACATGGATCCGAAAACCCGTCGCGCTCGTGGCGAGGATGGCTTCTACCGTTGGCGCGTTTCGGGGCCCTTCGCGCGTCTCAACTTCCGTCCAGCGTCCAAGGCTGCGCCACGCAATGCGGGCGGATCCGCCGAGTCGGCGGACGGCGACTGATCCCGACGCTCGCGCCGTGCGCAGCCTCGAGCTGTGCGTTGCTCGAGTTTGTGCGCGGCTCGAACGGCGTGTCTCGAGCTCTGGGTTACCACCGGGCGACCGGTAGGAAAGGAAAAAGGCCGACTCGCTTGCCGAGTCGGCCTTTTTCTCTTTCGTTCCGGGCTGGGAGTCTCGTTTCCGGATTCCGGCACCGGAGCGCCTTCGCGTCGTGATCAGGAATCCACGGCGATGCCCAGCCGACGGCGCAGCGCGAAGTACTTGGCGCTCGTCGAGTAGAGGATGAGCTCTTTGAACCGTTCCTGGTTGGACACGCTGGCGGAGCCCTCCTCGGAAGCGCGAACGACTTGCACCGCGGTATCCAGGTCGTGCGCCACGATGAAGCCGGCGCGGTCCGCCGTCAGATCCACGGCGGCGACCCACTTCTTCAGATCGAGCGGGTTGCCCGACTGAATCAGCTTGGAGACGACGCTGCTCAAGAGCTCCTTGACGTCGGCGTTCAGCGACGCGCGGAGCGCAGCGAGGGCCTCGGTCACTGGACCTTCGAGGTCCTGCGCGATGGGGAATTGGGGCGCCGTGAGCTTGATCGCCGCGAACAGCCAGCTCTTCAGACCCGTGCCCGTTTGGATGAAGTGCCGGAGGTACATGCCAGGCCGGTAGTAGGCGAGCTGGCGCGCAGCCACGAAGGCAGCGACCTGAGCGGGCACCTCGGAGCTGATGCCGACCCGACCCAAAACGAGCGAAGGCTCGGCCGTACTCAAGAAGGAGAGACCGCCGGGGTCGTTCGGATTTTCGTAAACGGCAGGCAGCGGCAGACCCAGGACACCGGCCGCGTAGTACAGCGTTTGTGCGAGCGGTGCGTGATGCGACGCAGGATCGATGCGGTGCTCGGGAGCGAACCCGAGCTGCTGCAGCTGCACCGCGCGAGCTTGAACGACGGTTGGCTCGATGAGCGAGAACACCGCCGTCAGCAGGTGATTGGCGGTGGGGTGCATGACCCGCTCCACCCAATCTTCCTCGGAGAATGCCTCTTGTGCTGCTGCTGCCGTATCGGCGCGCATGCGGCCGTAGAAGCGCTCCTCGTCTGGCTCTGCCAGCTGGAGCACGGTCAAGGCCTGACACAAGGCCCAGCTCGCATCCGCGTCGCGGTTGGAGGTGTAGATCTTGCGAAGCGCCTTGTACGAGTCGTGGCGGTACGGGTTTTGCGCGAGGAGCCGCTCCTGGAGCGCTACCGCGCGCTCGAGGTATTCGGCGCCGTTGGCCTCGTAGAGCGCAGCCAGTTTGTCGGTGCGCTCCTTGTGCTCCGGATCGAGCTCGAGCGCGACCTCGAGCGCCGTGATGGCGTTGTCGGGCTCACCCAAGCGCGTTTCGTAGAGCTCCGCGAGGCTGTCGTATACGGAGAGCTGCGCGGAGTTGTCCTCGGCGGCCTCGGCCAACAAGAGACGTTGCTGGAGGAGCTCCTCCACGCCGCGGTAGTTGCCTGCGTCCCGCTCGAGCGCGATGAACTCCTCGAGCGCCTTGACGTTGCGCGGGTCGAGGTCGAGCACCTGGCGGAAGTACTGCGCGGCTTGCACCGTGTCGCCGATTTGTCGCGCCGTCACCATGGCGGCCGTGTGCAGGTACTTCACCTTCTGCGCGGGATCGTCCACGAAATCCGCCAGCTTGAGCACGACCTCGACGAGCTTGTTCCAGTCCTTCTCCTCGCTGTAGAGCTGCATCAGCTTGGTGAGCAGCTTGCGATCGTCGGGCCGTTCTTCGAGCGCGGCGACGTAGCTCTTCGTGGCTTGGGTGCGGTCGCCCAGCTTGGCGCTCGCGATTTCGCCAATGTCCAGGAGCAGCTGGACGCGGTCATCGGCGGAGGCCACGTCCAGGTGGCGCGTCTTGGCGCGGATGACGCCAGGCCAGTCCTCGCGAGCCGTGTGAATTTGAGCGAGAGAAGCGAGTGGAAGCGCCAGGCGAGGATCCAAGTCGCAGGCCTCTTCCAGGTGAGTGACCGCGGCGTCGAGCTCTCCCGCGCGGCGCAGCGACTCGCCGAGGCGATAGTTGGCGAGCGCGCGATCGTCGTCGGGCAGGTTGTCTCCGAAGCGCTCGAGGTAGTCCGTCAAGAGCTCGGCGGCGCGGCGCGGCGCGCCGTGCTCGAAGGTGACCAGCGCCACTCGCGCCAGGGCCTCGGCGTTGTCCGGAGCCAAACGCAGCAGCGTGTCCATGGGCGAAAGCGCCCGCTCCGTGGAGCCGGACTTGCTCAGCGCGTCGACGTAGCGGACCAGGACACGCACGGCCTGGTCGTGACCGAGCGCCTCGGCGCGTTCGGCGAGGCGACCATAGTGCGCGCTGGCTTCGACGAAGCGCGCGTCGTCGAACGCCACCTCACCGAGCACCAAGAGCGCGTCGATGTTGCCGGGATCGAGCAGGACGGCGCGCTTGGCGGCGGACTCTGCGCGAGCAGGATCTCCCAGGCGCTCGTGCAGAAGCCGCGCGAGCTCGCCGGCGAGCTTGGCTTGCGCGCGCTCGCCTTCGGTGCGCTCCATTTCGCGCTCCAAGAGCTCCACCGCGGAGGCGACGTCGCCGCGCGCGACGTAGGCGGCGCGCAAGGCCAGGGCCGCGCCCTTGTCGCGTGGGTTCGCGTCCAGCGCTTGACGGTAGTGGTCGATGGCGCCGTCTCGGTCGCCGCGCTCCTCGAGGAGGCGGGCGGCGCGCACGTAGTGCTCGGAGCGCGCCTCCGGGGAGGCTGCTTGTTCGGCCAGAGCCAGAATTGCCTCGAGCGCCGCGTCAGCGTCGCCGGAGCTCTGACGCAGCTTGGCCAAAGCCTCGAGCGCGCCAGTGTGTTCTGCGTCCACCTGAAGCACGAGCTCGTACGCGTGTGCGGCGCGCTCCGGGGAGCCGATTTGCTCGAGCAACACACGCCCCCAGGCCATGCCCAAGGCGACGCGCTCCGCCGGAGCCTCCACCAGCTGCAGTTGACGCTCGTAGAGCTTGGCGGCGGCGTCCCAGCGTCCGAGCACGCGGTAGAAGCGCACCAAAGACGCCATCGCGCTCAGGCGACCCGGGTCGGTTTGCAGGGCGCGCTCGAGCACGTGTGCGGCCTTCTCGTGATCGAGGAACTCTTCCTCGTACACCGACGCCATGCGCTCGAAGAGGGCGACGCGCTGCTTGGGCGTGGCGGCCGCTTTGACTTGCAGCTCGAGGTTCTCGAGGAGCTCCTTGTACTTGCCGTCTTTGGTGTAGACGCGCTCGAGGCCGCGAAGCGCGTCCAGGGAGGCGGAGTCCACGGCAAGCGCGGCTTCGTAACGGCGAATGGCTTCGTCGGCGTCGTTCAGGCGGTCTTCGTAAATTTCCGCGATGCGACACAGCGTGCGGACGTGATCGGCGCCACGCTGCGCGTCGGCCCTCCGAGAGAGGAGCGCGACGAGGCCTTCGAAGTCCCTGGCGCCGTCGTAGAGCCGGCTGAGCGCGTCGCTGGCGCGCACGTGCGTCGGGTCTTCCGAGAGGACCTGTTCGTAGATGGCGCGCGCGCTCGTCGCGTCGCCCATCTGTTTTTCGAGGATTTCCGCCGCTTCGGTGCGAAGGTCCCGCGCTTGCGCCGGCGTGGCGGCCGCGTCGGCGCGGCGCGTGAGCACCATACCCAGCTCTGCCCACTGCTGAGCCTTGCGGTACACCTCCGTGAGGCTCACCAAGGCGTGGTCGTTCGAAGGCTCCGAGGCGAGCACCGCCTGGAGGCACGGCAGAGCGAGGTCGGGGCGCGACAACTTGCTGCGGTACCAGTCGCCCAAGCGGAGGAGCAGCGCGTTTCTCGTGTCCGGTGCAAGCTCCGGGTTCTGCGCTGCTTCCGTCATGGAGCTCAGCACTTCTCCCCAGCCGCCTTCGTTCGTTCCTACCAGCCGCTCGATTTCGTGAGCGAAGATCTCGTCCGTCGGCGCGTCGCACAGGGCTTGGGTGTACGCCACCACGGCCTGCTCCTGGTCGCCCACGTCACGCGCGTAGAGCCTGCCGATTTCGCCCATGAAGCGCGCCCGTTCCTCCGGGCTCCCGGCAGCTTCGGCTCGTCCGAGGAGCAGCTCGAGGAGCTCTTCGAACCTGCCTGCGCGCTTACGAACCTCTTCGAGGCCCGCCAGCGCGACCTCGTCTCCAGCGTCCAGCACGAGCAGCGCCTCGTAGGCGGCGTCGGCGCGATCGAGCGTGTCGCTCGAGCCTTCGAAGAGACGCGCAGCGCGGAGCAGAAGACCACGCTTGCTTTCGAGATCTTCCTCTTCGTCGATGAGGCTGGCGGCAAAGTTCAGCGCTTGCGCGACGCGGCCGGGGCGCGCCCCACGGCTGATCGCAGCCTCGAGAGCCAAAGCGGCCTCGGGGTTCGTCGCGTCACCCAAAAGCGACTGCTCGAGCGCGTCGACTTCCTCGTCCGAGATGGCGCCCTCTTCCTGTCCGACGGGGCGCCCGGCGCCAGCGAGTCGTGCGAGGACCTCCGTCGCGTTCTTTGGCCGTTCCGCGGGGCTCTTGGCCAAGAGCGAGAGAACCAGCTCGTCGAGCTCTCGCGTCACCCAGCCGCGCGGCGCGATGCTGCTCGGCGGGACCGGGACCTCACGCAAGTGCGCAAAGGCGGTCTGGAGCACGTCCCCGGAGAAGACCGGCTTGCCACTCAACACCTCGTAAGCGAGCGCGCCGAACGAGTATACGTCGCTGCGGGCGTCCGGGTCCGCACCTTGGATCTGCTCGGGGGACACCGTCTTGTGTGAAGCACCCGTGGAGCTCAGCCCGACGCGGTTCCTTGCGACGCGTGCGCGCAGGCGATCCGACCCAGCGTCGTGGAGCAAGACCCCCTGGGTGCCGTCCGCGGCGCGGTAGGTGATCACGTTCTCGAGCGAGACGTCGCCGTGCGAGAGTCCACGCTGGTGGAGAGCGGCGAGCGATTGCGCGATGCCTTCGAGCAGCGCACGCGCCTCGTTGATGTGCATCGGGCCCGTGCGAGCGATGCGCGCTTGCAGCGATTGGCCTTCGACGTGCTCGTGCGCGACGAGGTAGCGCCCATCCACGGAGGTCGCCTCGACGAGCTTGGGGAGGCTCGGGTGGTCAATGCGCGCGATCAGGCGTGTCAGCGTCAAGTAGCGGTGTACGCCGCGCCTGTCTCGAGTGGACTCCCGGTGAAGGACCTTCAGGCGAACTTCACGGCCCTCGCTGCGCGCGACGTACGTCGTGCCCAGTCGCCCGTCGCCCAGCTTGCGCACGATGGTGTAGGCGCCGAGCTTCTCTCCGGGCTTGAGCTCCCCTTGCGGTGCGGGGCCTTCTCCGAGGACGGCGATGCGTCGGTCGACGTTCGGCTTGGTGACCGCGAGCGCGTCCGTGAGCGCAGCGAGCGCGTCCACGTCGGCGCAATGTCCTACGAGCGCTCCTGCGAACGACCCCAGCGTGGCCGTCCCCCCAACGGACTCCGGATCGAAGCCGAGCACGTCTTGGCTCAGTTGCATCAGCTCATCGAGCTCGAAGAGACGTTCGAGCTCGGCACGGAGGACATCGAGTTCCATCATCATCATTCTCACGTTCGCTCCGGGTTCCGGGAGCGTTGCAGCATCGAGCCTGCCCGAAGAGCGCTTGCCGCGGCGTGTCGGGGGCAAAACGAAATTTTGGCCGCGGGACCATAGCGCGGGCGCACCGCGAACAACATTCCCGGAGTCGGCAAATTCGATGAGGTATCGAAGTGTTTCGTGAGCCGACGCATGCGAAATGCCCTGCGTGAAGGGTGGCTACCGAAGCCCTCCAGCGGGCCGCGACTTATTTGCCCAGAGCGTTCACCCGCGGGTAGGGTGCGCTCCTACCCATGGCTGCCCGACGATCTGCTCCGGAAGTTCGAAGCGTGTCACGTCCGGGTTCGATTTCGTCGGCGCAAAGAGAGCGGCGAGCGCTGATTCAGCGCGCGTTGCCTTTGGGCCTCTTGGCGCTGGCTGCGTTGGGGGTGCCTACCCTGCTCATTTCGAGCTCCGGCATTTCCCGTCTGGAACGGCTGCGCATCGAACGGGAAACGGCGGAGCTCGAAATTTCCCGACTGGGCAAGCGGATCGAGGAGCTGCGCGCGCAGGTGACGCGCATCAAGACCGATCCGGATGCCGTGGAGCGGGTGGCGCGGGACCAGCTCGGCTTGGTGCGTCAGACAGAAGTAGTGTTCCACTTCCACAAGTGAGAGTTCCGGGTGTCGGTCTCGCTCGCGCGTAGAATTCTGGCTCACGGCGTCGTCCCCCGGGACCTGCTGCATCGGGCGCTCTTCGAGAGTCTGCGTCGGGCCACGCCCCTGCTTCAGACCCTCGTCGAAGCGCGCCCCGATCTCGGCCGAGCTCTGGATCAGCTCGTGCGAAGTGGGCAGCACCAAGCGCCGGAAGGATGGGTTCCCGATCGCGGGCTGATGAGCGAGCTGCCGCCGGGCATGTGCGAGCGGCTGTTGGCTTTTCCAATCCGCGAAGCCGCCGATGGCGAGGTGGAGGTCGTGGCCGCGGACGCGGCGGATCCGCACGTCACGCGGGAGTTCGTAGCGCACCTGGGGCGAACGGTGATCGTCTTTGCGGCCCCCCTGGCGCAGGTCTTGGCCGCAGCCGGCGTGCGGACCTACGAAAGGTCCTCCGAGCGCGCGCTGGTGAGAGTGGCCGCGCACCCGTCGCAGAGTGAGCGTCCCATCCCGCTCGTCCGCAAGAGCTCGGGGCAACCGCGCCCTCGCGTGTCCACGTCACCAGGCCTGGGCACGAATGAGTCGACGGATGGAGTCTACGACGCGTCGGGCCCTTCGTCGGCTCCGCCGTCGGGGCGCGGCATCGCGTCGGTTCCCGTGCGCAGCGCTGTGCCGCCGAGTCCCCGTGGCTCGGGGACGCGCGTGGCTACGTCTGAGCCTTCCCACGTCGACGCCCCCCAGGCGAATCGTGTGCCGACCGAGCGAGGGCTCCGGCAAGCGCCGGACTTGCACCACGAATCGAGGGTCGGCAAAGAGACGGTTCCGGAGGCCCCGGTGCCGCTCACGAAGTCGAGAGCGCCTGCGCCGCCCGACGCCAACGAGCCACCTGCGGCTGCTGCCGACAGCTCCGCCCCCGCGTCGCCGGCTGCGCAGCCAACTCCCGAGCCGTCGGTGGAGAAAGCTCAGCCCGAAGCGGTCCGCCCGAGCATTCCGCGAGCGCCGCTCGCGCCGTCGACGCTCGAAGCCACGGTCCATGAGCCAGGCCAACCGCCGGAGGAAAAGCCCGTCGTGGAGCGTGCTCCCAGAGCGAGCCGAGCTCCGCTGCAGGCCGTCAAAGCGTTCGTCCCCAAAGTGCCCTTGGCGAGGAAGACGCCGCCGCCGACGGTATCGTCCACGCGTCGCGAAATTCCGCGCATGCGCATCGAAGAGGTCGAAGTGCGCCTCGCGGCGGCAGAGAACCCCGACGAAATCGCGCGTGCGCTGGCTTTGGGGGGAGGTCCGGCTGCCTTGGTGTTCGGGGTGCGCCCGGACCAATTCGTTCTCCGTGCGTTGGGCGCCGAGGAGTCGCGCCCCGAGCTCACTCTGCCGCGCGATGCCGCGAGCGTGATGCGCGTCACGGCCGAGCAGGACGAGTACTACGGTCCGCTCTTCGGCGCGCCGGCGCACGAACCGTTGTTCGCCTGGATCGAGCCGGGTACGGTCGTTTTTGGCGTGGCCGTGAAGGTGCGCGGGCGCGCGGCGCTGGTTCTCCTCGTGCCGACGGGAGTGGACGAAGAAGAAATGCGGCGCTTGGGGCGCCGTTTGTCGCAAGCTGCTGCGCGTGCGCTCGAAGAGCTCATCGTCCGCCGCAAGCGCACGAGCCCCTGAGGCGCGCCGGGACGCCCGCGTCGGGACCGAGTCGCGAGGCCCGAACGAACGGAGCAGAAGCGAGTCGCGGGCGGCGCTTCAGACGTTCGGCGCGGGCTCGAGAAACGACGCCGGTGCTTGGACGAGCTCGATGAGCACGCCTTCTCCGCACACTGGGTGCTCGGGCCCGGGCCGCGGATGAATGAAGCACACGTCGTGCCCCGCTGCGCCGCGGCGGATGCCGCCGGGCGTAAAGTGAACTCCACGCGAGCCGAGCCACGCGTACGCCGCTGCGAGATCATCCACCCACAGCCCGACGTGATTGAGCGCGGGCGTGTCCGGGCGCGGCTTTCGGTTTTCGTCGATGGGCTCCATGAGATCGATTTCCACGGCGGCGCGGCCCTCACCGACGCGTAGAATCTCTTCGTCGACGTTCTCTTTTTCGCTGCGGAACGAGCCGACGCGCTCGACGCCCAAGAGGTCGAGCCAAAGTGGGAAAAAGCTGCGCTTGTCGCGCGCGCCGAGGGCAATTTGTTGAAGGCCCAGTACGCGGAAGGGTCTCATGGCAAACGTCCTTGGACGCCGAGCGTCCCTTCGAGTGAAGCCGACATGGCGCGCAGCACGCCGACGGTGACGCCCGCGCTCGCGTAGAGGCCGAAGTAACGGTTGAAGTCGTACTGAGGCCCCACCGAGAGCTGAAACAAGAGATCGGCGTCGTAGCTCGGCTGAAAGCCCAAGTAGTTCTGCCAGAGCGGGTTCGTGCCTCCGCCTTCGAAGGACATGGCCGCCGCGGGCTGCACGAAAATCTTCAGCTTGGAGGTACTCATCGAGTAGAGCCGAAGGCCCACGCCGAAAGCTTTCACGGCTTCCGTGTCCGTCTGCTCTTCTCCCGACAAACCGAAGCGGCCCCAGCCGAAGAGCTCCACGGAATCGAGCGGCGCAAAGCTCAGGGCAACGTCCAGAGCCAGAGGCGCGCCGTGGCCGCAGAATTGTTGCTGCTCCTTGTAGCCGCCTTTGGCCGGATCGGGCTGTCTGCAAAGCGGGGAGTCGTCGTAGCGGAAGATCATGCGGTAGCCGCCGACGATACCGACGCGAAGTCCGAACTGCCCGAAGTGACCGAAGTCTCGAGCGCTCGAGGCGGCCTTGCGGTCGCCGTCTTCGGAGCTCGAGCCTTCCGTTTCACGCGGAGCGTTCGACGCCACGGAGTCTTCTTCCGATTCGTGGGGCGTCGCGGAAGAAGACTCTTCCTCGAGCTCGACTTCTTGCGCGTGCGCGCTGCGTGGAAGCAAGGTGAACGCGAGCACGCACGCGGCGAGCGGGCCAGAAGCGACGAAGCGAGCCAATGTGAGCGCCATCGCGCGGACGCTAGATCAACGCGCGTCGTTCGCGAACGAGGAATCGCCCGGGCGCGCGTCGCTCCGGTGCGCCGACCGGCGCGTCACCGGTCTGGGCGTGGTGGGCCAGGCTCTTTCGCGCCGTGGCGATCCGAAATAATCAGGAAAGTACGCCGGTTGCGGTCCACTTTCGCTCGGCGCCCACCGCGAGCCAAACCACGCGCACCGGGGCGCGACCGCCGGAAAGCTCGATTTCCCCGTTCGTCCACCCGCTGGGTTCCGGGATGGTGATGCGCTCCTGGGAGCCGAGCTCCGTCAACGCAGCTTCGTCGGCTTGGAGCGCCAGGACCCCCAGCCCCGCCAACATGGAGACGGTGGCTGCGGGAATGTGAGGCGCGATGATGGCGCGGAAGCGCGAGCCGCTGCCGGCTTCGTGCGCGGCCCAGCGGACGTCCTCGAGCGTGGTCGCCAAGAGCGCCGAAGGCTCGCTCGGTGGCTGTCGTTTTGCGACCAAAGGCAAGCTGGTGGGTTGCTCCCAGCTGGGCGGCGCGCCGGCGTCGTCGAAGTGTTCGGCGCTCGGTCCGTCGCTCTTTTTCTTGCCGCTCGCCTTGCTGCGACCTTTGCGGACCAAGAGCACGTCGTCCGTGGGCAGATTGCGAGGAACCGTGACGCGCACCGGGCGCTTGAACGAGCGCGGGTCGCCGATTTCTCCGGTCGCCACCGCGTAGGCCAACGTTTCGGCAGAGGCGATGATGCCCGTCGAGCCGTTGCCGTTCGTGGGTTCCGGGTCACACGTACGCAGCGACTCGCCGTCGCCCGGCGACGGGTAGAGCTCGCCGGTGAGCACCCGATGGTCCGGCTCGACGATACGGGCGCCCGTCGCGATCAAGTCGACGAGCGCGCCGGCGCGCGCGAGCACCTCGAGCGTTTGGCGCGAGGGAGGGGCAAGTAGAAAATCCAGCTGCGCGGGTACGCGTTTGCTTTTCAGGAGGGCTGCCGCCGCGAGCAAATCACGGAGCGACACGCCGGAGTCTCCGCCGATGAGGGCTTGCGCCACACGCTTGCCCGCGAATTCTCGGACTTGGCGCACCTTACCCGTTTCGTCCATGAGCAGCGGATCCACGGCGGCCAGATCGATGGTGATCACTTCGTCGCACGGGGCACCTGCGTCCGGCGTGAGCCCGCGGTGAGCCTTCGAGCGACGTTGGTCGCGGAGGTACACTTCGGTCTTTTCGTCGCTCAGGAAGATGGCGCCGGCGGCGCCCAGCCGCGGCGCCATGGCGCAGAGCACGGCGCGATCGGCGACCGACAAGAGCCGCGCGCTCGGTCCCGCGAACTCCAAAACGACGGGAGCGCGGTGCTCTGCGTCGATGCGCGCGACGAGCTCGGAAATACCTCTCCGCAAGAGCTCCAGCGCGACGTCCCGCACGCACACGAACGGGCGAGTGCGACCGGACAACAGCACCTGCACGCTGCGCGCTGGGCGTACCCACGTGGAGCCGGTACGTAGCGCTTCTGCGAGTTGGGAGGCGGACGCCGGCAGCGTCAGCATGCCGGCACCGCCGACCGCCGACATGCGTGGCTCATCCGTCAGAACCAGGCGCGCGGGGCTGCCGAACCGCTCGAGGTGGACCGTCGGCGCGAAACCGATGCCGGGGCGTGCCACCAGCACGCCGACGTCGAGCGCTTGGTGGGGCACGGCGTCGGGGGCGCGGAGCGCGGCTTCCCCCTCTCCATGCCAGCTCACACACCGCCTCGGGTAGGCGACGGCGACTTCTACGGCCACCTTGCGGAGACCGAGCTCGACGGCCCTACCCAAGACCCGGTTCGGCTCGCGGGCGAGGACGACCTGGTCCACCTTCACCTGCACGAGCTCTGCCGAGAGCGAAGCCTCATCGGTGCGACCCGCGAGAATCTTCTGAGTCATTGTGCGGGGCGGATCCCCCGCGCGCGCGCGCATGATGCCTACCGCTGTCCTCGTTCGGGCCCCATCGGGGCGTCACGGGAGTCGCAGTTAGCCGGGCATTCAACGACTGCCCGTCCACCTGCGAGCCGTCCGCGTCGCGCACGCGAATGAATCGCGCGTGCCTCGGAGCAGGATCGCAAGTGACTCCCCAACGGACCGCAAGGTAGCCGCAGCCCGCCAAGTGGGTCAAGGCTGGACGCAGGGCAGACCTCCTTGACGCCATTCGCCCCGCGGGGGGCAGGATGCAAGGGCCGCCCTCTCGATTATTGAAGCTTTAGTAGGTAAATGTAGGTGGGTGACTTGGCCGGAAGTTCACGTAGGGCCGCCTTTTCGCCTATTCTTCCGGCCATGTTCAAAGAAGCGCTCCAGGGGGCGGTCGATGGCACGCAAGGTGGCTACGCCGGTCTCCTCATGGATTTCGAGGGGATCCCAGTCGAAACGTACGTGAGCCAGGAGTCCCCGTTCGACATCGAGGTGGTGGGCGCGGAGGTGAGCGTGCTGGTCAAGCAAATCCAGCGCGCTACCGAAATGCTCGAAGCAGGCGATACGCGCGAGGTGGCCTTCAAGAGCGATCGCATGGTGACCTTGATCCGAGTGATCAACGAAAATTATTTCGTGGCCATGACGCTTTCCCCCGACGCCAATTTCGGCAAAGGGCGTTACTTGCTTCGGCTTCTCGAGCCCACCTTCCGCGAGCAGTTGTCCTGAGCATGGCGAGCACGGAGGCGCGAAACGTGGCTCCCCGAGAGGGCGCAAAGCCGCGTGTCTTGGTGCTGAGCGGTCCGAACCTTCATCGTCTGGGCAAGCGTGAGCCCCACATCTACGGCTCACGAACTCTCGCGGACATTCACGACATGCTCGCGCGGCGCGCGGGGGACCGCGGCGCGGAAGTCGACTGTCGTCAGAGCAATCACGAAGGTTTCTTGATCGATTGGATCGGCGCGGCCTCCGACGAGGGGTTCGTCGGCATTTTGATCAACCCGGGCGCGTACACGCACACCTCGTACGCGCTGTACGACGCCATCCGCGGCGCGGGTCTTCCGGTCGTGGAGGTGCACATCTCCAACCCGGACGCGCGCGAGGAGTTTCGCCGGGACTCCAAGGTTGCCCCGGCGTGCTTGGGTCGCGTCGCCGGCTTCGGTGCGCGCTCCTACACTTTGGCGCTGGACGGCCTCCTGGACTCGCTCTCGCCAGCGTAAAGACGCGAAGCCGAGCTTCAGGGGCGGGGCGTCCCCCCAACCGGCGTTTACCTGATCGCGGCTCTGAGCTAGCTTCGCGCTGCCTTCGGGGCCCCCCGGCCGGGGACCCAGGTCCTCTCGCCCGAGGCTCCGCTGGCCCACTGGACGAGCTTCTCGTGCCGTACGGCTGGACGCTCCGCCGAAAGAAAACACGATGGACATCCCCCTCGAAGATCTGAAGAGCCTCATCGCCACCCTCGAAGCAGGGGGCGTCAACGAGTTCGAATACGAGGACGAAAAGAGCCGGCTGCGCCTGTCGTTCGGTCCTACCGGCGTCGCGCTGGCTGCTGCTCCTGCGCACGCCTATGCCCCGGCTCCGCAGGCGGCTGCCGCCGCCGCCCCCGCCGCGGCGGAAGACGATTCGAGCGTGGTCTACGTGACCTCGCCCTTCGTGGGTACCTTCTACCGCTCACCGTCGCCGGACGCGCCCATGTTCACGGAAGTCGGACAGAGCATCAGGCCGGGTCAAACGCTCTGCATCATCGAAGCCATGAAGCTGATGAACGAGATCGAGGCCGAGGTCGGCGGCACCATCGTGGCGGTGCTCGTGGACAACGGCACCAGCGTCGAGTTCGGTCAAAAGCTGTTCAAGGTCAAAAAAGGCTGATTTTCCAGGGAACGCCGGCACACCCTCGGGGTGTGTTGGCGTTTTGTGAGCGCCATGTTCAAGAAAGTCCTCATCGCCAATCGCGGCGAAATCGCAATCCGCGTGATCCGCGCCTGTCGCGAGCTCGGCATCAAGACGGTCGCCGTTCACTCCGAAGCGGACGCAGGCGCCCTGCACGTGCGCTTCGCCGATCAGGCCATTTGCATCGGGCCCGCGCCCGCCGCGCAGAGCTACCTGCACATCCCGGCCCTCATCAGCGCGGCCGAGGTGACGGCCGCAGACGCCATTCACCCCGGCTACGGCTTTCTCTCGGAGAACGCTCATTTCGCGCAGGTCGTGGAGAAGTGTGGCATCGGCTTCATCGGTCCGTCTTCGGACGCGATGAGGCTCTGGGGCGACAAGCTCACGGCCCGTGAGGCCGCCAAGCGCTTCGGGTTGCCGCTCTTGCCGGGCAGCGAGGCCCTCCAGAGCGCCGAACACGCGGTCAGCGAAGC
>JAEYVE010000224.1 GCA_023432025.1 Pseudomonadota bacterium | reverse complement strand
TTGCGGCTCGACCCCCGAGAAAGCGTGACCCCGGTCACGCTTTCTCTCATTTTGTGCCTCGATTGCGTCCGTCCCCGGGAGGCACGCTAGTTCGGTGAGGACGAACGCCTCCGTGCGTCCGAAAGAGCGCCATGGCGCGGCAGGACCACGAAACCCCCAAACAGTACGTGGGGAGAGTCGCGGAAGAGGTGGTGGCCAACTACCTCCGGCGAGTCGGCTGCGAAGTTCTCGCCACGAACCTCCACGTCGGCCGCGCCGAGCTCGACATCGTCGCTCGAGAGGGTCCCGTCGTATTGATCGTCGAAGTGCGGACCCGCGGCCCCCGCTCGTGGACGACGGGCTTCGAAAGCATCTCCCCCGCGAAGCGCCTTCGCGTGCGCCGCGCGGGGGAACGATTGTGGCGGACACGCTTTCGAAGTGATCCGACCATCGAACGCATGCGCTTCGACGCGGCTTCGGTCACCTTTGGTGCCGGTCGTCCGCTCGTCGAATACGCACGCGCCGCTTTTTGAGCTCCGCCCTCGAGCGTTGTTTAGCCGAGCGAGGCCTCGAGCTCGTCGCGCAACTTGCGCAGCTCACCGAGCCCCTGTGCGTCCGGGGAGCCTTCCAACTTGGCCAGGGTTTGGTCAATCACGACGATCTGCTTTTGTCTGTGATCACGCAAGCTCGCGACCATGTCGCGAAAGCCGTGATGGAAGTCCACGAGCTCGTCGCCCTTGCGGAGCGGACTGGGTAGGTCGAGATGTCCCTCCGCGACGCTGGCGAGTTGGCGCTTCATTTTGAAAATGGGACCCGCCACTTTGTGCGTAACCACGATGCCGGCGACGCCCACGGCGAACACGAGCAACGCCAGCACACCGACGAGCGTCCACAACATGAGCGATTGTGAATCGGCCAAACGAAGCGACTGCTCCGCGAGCAACTTTCGCTGCTCCTCGAGACTCGCCTGTTGTGAGGCCAGGCGCTGATCCTGGCTTTGAGCGTCCGCGTTGAACGCCGCCAAGAGATCTGGATTGTCCTGGTAAACGGGGTCGCGCACGATGTTCATGCGCACGACGGCGCTCACCTTGCGCGATTCGCCGACGACCTCCTTGCCCAAGGCAACGATCTGCTCACCGCGCTCTACGTTTTGCCGACTCTGCGCGATCATGGTTTGGCTGGTGCGCCAAAGGACCGCCCCAAGAGAGACGCTGAGCGCGAGCGCGATGGCTACCAAGTAGCTCGTGTACTTGAGCTGGAAGTGGCTATCGAGCAGGAAGTTTCGGAGCTTCCGCTGCCGTCGTCCCCCCCGCTGTGCGAGGTTTGCGTTTTCACTCATGTCACGATGCTCCGTCGCCCGACCGCGTCGGTCCGACCTTGGCTCTTCATCACCCCGCGGGGGGCATGACAATGCAGGATTTTTGCGATCCTAGGGCGTCCGTACGTCCGCGTACAAGAAAGCCAGCTTGCGCCGATTCGAGGCCCAGCCACCCTCGCTAGGGTGCTTTGCCGCAAGGCGTCACACGGACGACGGGTCACAGCTGCGTCACGTGTTTCGCGAACTTTTGCATGGCGCTCTCCGCCGCCATGCTGATGAGGTCCTGCTCTGCCTGGGGATCCGGGCCAGGCACCCCCTCCTGCGTGAGCCGGACCGAGAACTGCCCGAGCATGACCTTGTCCGGGTAAGAGAGCATGGCAATGGACAGGGAAATGGTGAGCTTGCCGTCCTGGTAGCGGGGTTTGCCGACCTTGGGCGCCAAGTAGAAGCCCTTCACCGACGCGTGCTTGCCGAGCAGAGCCTTGGCTTGAGCCGGCGTCTCGCCCTCGGGCGCAAGCACGTAGCCACCCAGAGTTTTCGCCGCCCCCTCCACGCCACGACGAACCCGCTCCGAAGCGTCCGCCGCGTTGGAGTCGTTTCCGGCGGGGCCGACCGCCAAGTAGTACTTGGTGGACGCGTCGATGGTCGGAGCGGCGCCGCCCAGTTTTTCGAGCGCGCGTTGAATGGACGCCTTGACCGCTTCGTGCTGCTCACGCGCGAGGTGACTCTGAAGACACTCCTTGCCACCGAGCGCGAGCCGGCCGAGCGCCGAAGCCGCCGCGATGCGCACGGTGCGATTGGGGTCTCCAAGCGCGGAGCACAGCGGCTGCACGGAACGCTTGTTGGCAGAGGCGCCGAGCGAGAGCGCGGCTTGGGTGCGCACGCGGAAATCGTCGCTCGACTTGAGCAACTGGATTTGTTTGTCCACCGATTCTTGAGCCGCCGAGAGCGTCGCGCAGCAGAACAGGGCGAGTGCGAGACCCACGGAGACCAAACGCGACATTCGGAGCGACGATATCACGGTGTCGTGCAGCTTGAAGAGGCCCCCGAACGTGTTCTTCGACACGGCGCGCGAATTCTTCCTTCCTGTCGCTCGATCACCACGTGAGCTACATGTGGGTACTCGCCTGCTTGGGCCCCACGAGCCGCTGGAACGATCCAACGCGCGTCCCGCCGGCGGCGCGTGTACGATGGGGGACGTGTCGGTGTGTAACTCGGCGCTCGAACGTCGTCTCCAGAGCTGGACGCAGGCTGCTCTGCTCGTCTCCGCGCTCTTGGTTTCTGGACGCGCAGAAGCGGAGCCAGCGCGGCCCATCCGCGTGCTCGGCTCGGTCTCCCTCCACGCCACCGCCACGCTGCTGGAGTCTCCCCGCGGCGGAGACGAGGTGCGTATCGAGGGGCGTTTGACGGACGACGCCGGGCGAGGCGTGGCCAAAGCCCAGCTCACCATCGAGCCGGAGGGCGGCGCCTCCACCGAGCTTCGTTCACGGCCCTGCCCGGCGTCGACGTCTTCTTCGGCGTGGCTGACGGACGAAGAGGGGCGCTTCTGTACGCTCGTCGCCGCCGCGAGTTGGCGCGGAGCGCGACTGGGGTACGTGGATCCCCACGGCCTGCTGGGACGCGCAGAGGCCACTCTCTCCGGCGGTTCGTTGCGTCGCCGTATCAAGCTCGATTGGGTCAGGCTGACGCCCGAGGTGTCGCTCGACGTGCCGCTTCACGCGTTCGAGGTCGCCACTTCACTCCCGGCCAACGCTGAAGAGCTCGAAGAGATCGGCGTCGAGCTCGGCTTGGAGTCGCCGCACGGTGGATTCCGGACGATCCAGCGCGTCTTCGTGCATCCCAATGAACGTGCGCGCTTCGAGGTCGACGCAACCACGCTCGGTAGTCCGGGCTCGACGATGCTGGTCGCGCGTGTTGGCCAGGGCGCGTTCGACGCGGATGCCGCGCGTCAGCGAGTAACGAAAGTCGCACACGTCGAGGTCACCACCCCGGCTCGAGAGCTGCGCCTGAAAGCCAACGACACCCTGCCCATCCCCGTCGGCGCACGCTGGCAGCGAGGCACCGTGACGACCGGAACGATCGAAGCCAGACGCGGGGACGCTCTCGTCGCCGCGACGACGCTCGAGGACGGTCGCGGCGAGCTCACGCTCTCGGGTGAGTCGTTCTCCGAGACCGCGCCGGGCTCCGCGCGCCTCACACTCCACTACGTATCGAACGCTCCTTGGTGGCGGCCTGGTCCTGCCACCGAAGTCGTCGTCGCTTTGGAGCCGCCGAGCCCGTGGACGCGTTTGCCGTGGTTTTTGGCGTCTCTCGCGCTCGTCGCTTGGGTTGCGTTGATCTGGAAACGCCCCGCGCCCCGCGCCAAGGTGCCTACACTGGCTCCCGCAGAGCCGCCCGGCCGAGAAGGCCTCCTCGTCGAGGAAACCAAAAACGATGCGCTCCTCGGCCAAGTGTTGGACGCACACACCGCGGAGCCCGTCGCTGGCGCAAAAATCGTGGTCACCGCCGCCGCGCTCGGCCTTCCGAGCGTGCTCGCCGAGGTCGTGACCGACGCAGAAGGCCGCTTCACCCTCTCCTTGGACGAGCCAGGCGCAGCCCCCCGTTCGCTCGCAGCGACAGCGCCCGGTTACGGGGAGCTCACGCGTCCGCTGCCACGACGTGGACGGCTCACCATTCATTTGGTCACCTTGCGACGTTCGCTCGTGGACCGTTTGGTCGCTTGGGCGAAGCGAAAGGGCGCGCCGTGGTACGACGATCACGCGCCCACGCCTTTGGAAGTCGCCGACATCGCGCGGGCGCGAAGTAGCGCCCACGTCGAGCGCTGGGCGACGGACGTCGAAGCAGCCGCGTTCGGCCCCACGGACCCCTCGGCCACGACCGAGCGAGAGCTGCGCGAAGCCGAGCCTCCGTGAGGCGCGCTCCGTCGCCGCAGTTTGTGCCCCATTGCGACGCCACGCCCGCGAAATCCCGGTCAATTTCTAGCGTTTCGATTGACGCGCTCGACAGCCGGTTCCTATAGTCCGCGCGCCAGGCGGCTCGCCCGGCGTTGGGGTCGCAAAGCGATGGAGATAGCTATCGTTCTGGTCGTCGCGGCGGTTCTCGTCGTCGCGTTCTTGTTTCTTCGCAAAGGCGGGCGCGCTGAACCGCCGGAGGCCCGTGAAGAGCGGGCGGAAGCACTTCCGGACAAACGCCCGACCGTCCCCGAGGACGTTCGTCGCCCGACTCCTGTCGAGCGTCCGGTGGAGCCGTCGCCGCGCCCACCAAGCGCGCGTCCCGTCGGCGCTCCGCCGGCCCAGGCCCCTTCCCCGCCGCCGCCCCCGATCGTCGCTGCCCCTGTCGAGCTCGAGCCGCTGCCCGTCTCCGTCGAGCGAGAGCCCGTGGTGGACGTGCAGAGCATGCGCCGCGGCCTCGCCAAGTCGCGCGGAAGCGAAGGCTTTTTCGGGCGGCTCAAGGCGCTCTTCTCGGGCAGCCGGGAAATTGACGAAAACATCACGGCAGACATCGAAGAGGTGCTCCTCACCTCCGACGTCGGCGTCTCCACGACCGAAACGATCCTCTCACGGATCAAGTCCGGACTCGCTCAAGGAGATCTCGACGACGACGCCAAGGTGTGGAGCGCGCTGCGCGGCGAAGCAAAGCGCATTCTCGACGTGTCGGGTCGCTCCGGCGGCATCGTCGTCCACAAACGTCCATTGGTCGTGCTCATGGTGGGCGTGAACGGCGCCGGCAAGACGACCACCATCGGAAAGCTCGCGGCCAAGCTGAAGGGCGAAGGCCACCGCGTGCTCTTGGCTGCTGGAGATACGTTCCGCGCCGCGGCCGTGCAGCAGCTCAAAGTATGGGGTGAGCGGGTCGGGTGCGAAGTCGTTTCCGGCAAGGACGGAGCGGATCCGAGCAGCGTGATTTTCGACGCGGTTCGCCGTGGAGAAGAAATCGGCGCGGACGTCATCTTGGCGGACACGGCCGGTCGTCTTCACACCAAGACGAACCTCATGGCCGAAATGACCAAGATCGCTCGGAGCGCAGGCAAGGCGCTCGCCGGCGCGCCTCACGAAACGCTCCTCGTTATCGACGCGACGAACGGCCAAAACGCGCTCGCTCAAGCGAAGGAATTCACGGACGCGCTCGACGTGACGGGCATCGTCCTCACCAAGCTCGACGGTACGGCGAAAGGTGGCGTCGTTCTCGGCATCTGCGACACGCTCCGCGTTCCCGTTCGTTATGTGGGACTAGGTGAGCGACCTGACGACCTGCATGAGTTTTCTCCGGACGCTTTCGTCGAGGCTCTTTTGGGTCGAGACGGCGAAGGCGCAGCTGCCTGAGGACACTCGTGCGGCACGTTTTGGGGCGAATGTCCCGAGAAATTGGCGTGGAGCGTTTGGGGCGTCCGTACGTCGTCGCCTGCCCATCGACGCCGAGAAGACGCTGCATCAGTGTGATTGAAATTTTTTGGTTATTGATCGGGCGATTTTCCGCGTGATATAGTCCGCCGGCGTTTCGGGTTAGCCGATTTCTTGAATAGTTACAGGTATTTGTGGGTTGCCCTTCAGGCTCGCTTCGGCGAATCTAGGGGAACGCTCCCGTTGGAATTGAGCGACCCGCAACCTTTGCCGGCTGACTTTCCTGGGAAGAGTTGAAGAGGCATCGATGAAGAAATCTCGCTTCGGGCTCCTTGCAGCAGCGGCTCTGTGGGCCCTTCCCACGAGCAGCTGGGCGCAGGACGCTGACGAGGGAGCGGCGGAAGACCCCGCCGCCACCGCTGAGACCGGGGAAGAAACTGCTGAGGAAGAGATTCCCGGCGACGGTGACGAAGGTTTGGGGGACATCTGTGAGATCGATCCCGCAGCCTGTCCCACGCTCGACATGAAGAAGGAGGCTGCCAAGCCGCTCCAGGAAACGATCCTGGCGGTGCAGCAGCGCTTCATCATCAAGAAGGGCCGCTTCGAAGTGCAGCCGTCGTGGGGCTTCACGTTGAACGACCAGTTCGTGAACCACAGCGCCCCCGCGCTCGCGCTCAACTACTACGTGACCGAGGCGCTCGCCGTCGGTGTGAACGGCAACTACTACCGCCCGTTCAACGTCGACAAAGACTTCAACGCTCAGGTGCGTCGCGCGGGCCGTATCGGCGTGCCGCTCACCGAGTACGATTGGAGCGCGGCGCTCAACTTCACGTACGTCCCGGCCAACGGCAAGTTCGCTGGCTTCGGTGACTTCATCTTCCACTACGACGCGTACGTCGTCGGCGGTGTCGGTGCCATCAGCACGCGCCCCATCCCGGTCATCGACCCCGAAAACCGTAACTTCGAGTTCGAGCCCAAGGTTGCGCTCAACGCGGGTATCGGTCTGAAGATCTTCTTCAATCGCTGGTTCGCGGCCGTACTGGAGGTGCGCGACTACATCTTCTTGGACAAGCTCGAGAACCTCCAGGAAAACACCAACGACCCGACCAATGAAGCCGATTGGCTCGGAGACTCGTCCCTCACGAACAACGTTCAAGCACAGCTCGGCGTTTCGGTATTCATCCCGTTCTCGTTCGACTACCGCCTGCCGAAGGCCGGTGCTGATTCGACGGGAGCCCAATGAGCGGCGAAGGGCGAGGTCAGGCTACGATGAGCATGAAAACTGCATCGAAGATGAAGAGCCGCTTCGCGGCCGCGATTGCCGCCGGTTGTGCCTTTCTGGCGCTGCCGGGGCAAGCCGAAGCGCAAGAGCAGGTGACTGGGCCGTTGGCGGGCGCTCCTGCCGTGCGTCAGCTGCGTCTGTACCGTAAGGGCCGCGTGGAGATCGCTCCGCAGGTCGCCTTTACGTTGCTCGACGAGTACCAGCGAACCATGTTCGCCGGCGCGCGCTTGAACTACCACTTTGCGGACTGGATTGGTCTGGGCGTGTGGGGCGCGTACGGCGCTCTTCAAATGCCGACGGCGCTGTCCGAAAACATGCAGTCCAAGGCCAACGAGGGCCGAGGCTGCCGTACCGATGCCGTGACGGACGAGGACGCTTGCGAGCTCATCGCGACGAACATGGGTCCGGACTTCACCAAGCAGCTGGGCTCCATGGACTGGGTCGTGGCGCCGCAGCTCACGGTCGTGCCCTTCCGCGGTAAGCTGGGTCTGTTCAACAGCGTGTTCGTCGACTCGGACTTGTACTTCTTCGCGGGTCCCGCCTTCGTGGGTCTCCAGGAGCGCGAAAACTGCACCGCGGGTTGCGGTGACGCGAGTAAGTTCAATCGCGTGGCCCGTACAGCGATTGCGCCGACGTTCGGGCTCGGCTTCAGCTTCTACTTGAACAAGTGGATGGCGCTCGGTGCCGAGTGGCGCGCCCTGCCCTTCTCATGGAACACCGGTGGCCTCGACACCGGTGGCTCGGGTCCCGACGACGCGTTCCCGGACGCGAAAATCGACGACAAGGACCGTCAGTTCCAGCTGAATTCCATGATCGGTATCAGCTTGAACATGTTCTTCCCGACGCAGTACCAGGTCAGCGAGTAACGCCGTCGCCTGGACTCGGTGTTCGGCAAACGGCACTCGGTTCAAGGGACACGTCTCAAGAGACACGGTTCGAAAAACGACACCTCCGAACTTTCGGGGGTGTCGTCGTTTTGTGCTCTTGCGATGTCTCGAACGTCGTCGCTCTCGAACTCTCGAGTCCAGACTCTTTCGAAGCCTCCGCACACGGGTGAGCGCTGCTGAGTGAAGGCGATGCGCGGGAGCAGGGGTCGACTAGCGCGTGCTCGGCCCGCCAACAGGGTTCGCTCGCCGTCGCCCAGCTCTTTGCGCGGCCCATCGAGCCTGAGAAGTCGGCTGGCAAGCATTGTGCTCGCCAAGGCAGGGCTCTAGCGCGAAGCGCGGAGCTGGGAGCCGCTCAGGACGAAGCCGGGCGGCAGAACCTCGGCGCACTTGGCGCGAAGCTGCTCCGGAATTTCCCAACCTCGCTCGGCGATGCCCCCGGCGACGCGATTCTTCACGCGGAGTGATTCTTCTTCGGCAAGCGCGCTGACGAGGCTCTCGACGCTGCGCGGATCATTGACCGCAAAGATCGTGGTGACGGCTGCGAAGCGAACGGCCTCGCTCGCGTCGAGGAGGAACGGCTCCACTGCGATGCGAACGTCCTCGCTCGGGTACTCACCCAGCAGCTGCACGAGCTGCAGCTTGGGCTCCGGATTGCGCATGTAGTCGGTGTCGAACTGATCCAAAAGCCCCAAGAGCTCCTGGACGAGCTCGTCTCCTTCGACGATGCGACGCAGCGCCTTGAGCGGCCAGGTGAGGCTTTCCGCGCGCGTGCAGTACTTGCGCAGCGGCTCGAGAGCGCGCGTACCGACCGACGCGATACCCGACAGCGCCAACTCCTTTTCCTCGTGATCCGTGATCGTCGGATCGAGAGTCCACGTGAAGCGCTTGAGGAGCACCTCTGCTGCTTCCGGCGTGCCCATACGCGCGAGTCGCTCGAGCGCATCCTGGCGATCGATGTTCTGCGAGAACTTGTTCGACACCAGCTTCTGCAGACGGGAGAGCTCACGATCACTCGTGGCCGCGGTGTCCTGCTTCTTGAATAGGTCGAGGAATCCCATGAAACGTTGGCCTCTTCGGCGGTCGGTTTACCGTGGTCGCGCCTGCTCGTTGCGAACGGCCTGCCGCTTCTTAAACAGCGAACGGCCCGCTCCGCAAGCTTGGAACCCTCAGAAGAGGTTCCCACAAACTTAGCTAGGTGCCGAGTTGACGCCCGCAGAAGGCCGGCGTCGACGATTGGGCTCGAGCGAGGTCGCATTGGCTCGGCCGAGGTTGCCTTACGGGGGGTACCGCGTGGGGTATGCTGCCCCGTGCTAGCCGACGAGGCTCGGCAGCGGAACCGCGATGAGGACGACCGAGTCGTCCTTGAGCTCGACCTGATATCTCACGGGACGGCCGTACTTTGCGAGCATGTCCTGCTCACTGCGGGTGATGCGGGTACGAAACGCCGAGAGCGTAATGTGGTCCACCGGATCGCCGAGCTCCTTCTTGGCCCGGACGTAGTCCGAAAACAGTTGCCGGTAGTAGTCGTCGTCGTTCGTTGCAGCGAGTGCCTGCGCGACGTCCGCGTTGTGCATGGGACGTGACACCGAGCTCTCATCGACCGAAAGCGCCTCGGTGAAGTCTCCGCCGGTAGGCGCGGTCGACGGACGGCCCTGGGCGTCCGTCGTATCTTCCTGCACGCCCAAGAGCGAGTTCAAAAGGGTGTTGATGCGCGACACCAAGCCGCCGAGCTCGTCGTGCTCGAGCTCGAAACGAAGATTCTGGTTGCCGTTCATGATGAGGAGCAAGCCCTCCTCGATTTCGGCCACCGGACGCGAAATGTAGTTACCGAGCAGCGTTCCGCCCGCCACCACGAGCACCAGCCCGAGACCTGCAATGGCGAAGACGGGCCACAAGAGGCCGAAGGTGCTCTGCACGCGCGACGCGGGTACGGAGCCGACGATCACGACGTTCTGCGCCTGGTAGCCGCCCAGACGAACGGCGCCGAAGAGACGTTCGCCAATGGGGTTTCCGACCAAGACCGGGTTGTCCGACTTCACCGCTTGGAGCGCGCTGTGCGCCACGCCCGTGTCACGAGCACCCGACGCACTCGGGCCGCTCGACGCGACGACGGTGGGCACTTCGTTCGTGACCTCCAAGAGGGCCAGCGACTGACCGCTCGTGATATCACTGGTGCGCTGGAGCCTTTCGTCGTTCAGCGGCGTGCCGACGATGACCGCGCCGAGCACACGATTGGAATCGCTCGTTACCGGCGCAATGCTGACCAAGAGCTGCTCTTGACGCTGCGCATTGATCCAGACGTCGCTGGCCGTCGCGCCCGACATGAGGGCCGTCTTGAGACGTGGATAGGCCGCGGAGAGCCGATCTCCGCGCATGAGCTCCGAACCGTTTCGACCGATGCCGACGCCCTCCTCGTCAACGAAGAGGACCAGCGACGGCGCCATCTTCGCGAAGCTCGGTTCAGCGACTGCGGCGTCCCGGATCACGTTGGCTTGCGTGGTAGCGGAATCGCTCCGTGCTTCCGCGGTACCACCTTGAAACACGGCGCGAACATTCGGCGAGGAAACAGTCTGGTCCAGCCACCGCTCGACGCGCAGCGCATCGAGCGCCAGCTGCGACTCGGCGGCGCGGAGCGCACGTCCGAGATCCCGGTTTTGTTCCGCACGGTTGGCAACGACGCTTTGAAGGGAGGTTTCGAGCAAGAAATACGTGAGCAGGGCCAGAACCACGACGATGCCGCCGTTCACGAAAATGATCTTCCAACGCATGGACGCTCCCTCTCCCGCACGGCCTTCGGCTGCGGAGCTAGCTAAACCAGCCTATCATTCGTCGCGGATGGGCCACAACGCCACCGAAGACACGGACCACCCCGTGCACGCCGCTCGGGACCCATCGGATACTGCGGCGGGCCCTTCGCTCGCATTGGTCGATGACCCGCTCTTCGATGAGCACTGGTCCGCTCGAGCTCAAGGGCATCCGGAGCGACCGGAGCGTTTGGCGGCGAGCCGGGCAGGCCTTGCGGCGCTCCAGCTCGAAGCACCCGAGCTTCGCGTCCATCGGCTTGCCCCACGGGACGCGGCACCCGACGAGCTCCTGCTCGTTCACGAGCCACGGTACGTAGAAACCCTCGCGGCAGCCCACGGACAGGACGGACATTTCGACGCCGACACCTATTTCGGCGAGCGCTCTGCGGCGGCGGCCCTGCGCGCCGCCGGCGGAGCGCTCGCCTTGGTCGAACGGCTGATGAGACGAGAAGAAAAGGCCGGGGTGGCGCTGCTTCGTCCCCCGGGACACCACGCCCGTCCCAGCGGTGCGATGGGGTTCTGTCTGTTGAACAACGTTGCGCTCGCCGCCGCGCGGGCTTTGACGCTAGGAGCACGCCGCGTCGCCATCGTCGACTGGGACGTGCACCACGGCAACGGCACAGAAGAGGTCTTTTACGACGATCCGCGAGTCCTCTACGTCTCCCTGCACCAGTCTCCGCTCTACCCGGGCACGGGAGCTGCCGCAGACGTTGGTCAAGGAATTGGACGGGGCTTCAACGTCAACGTGCCGCTCTCCGCCGGCGCCACGTCCGACGTGTACCGTGAGGCCTTCGCCGCCCTCGTGAGCCCCATCCTGGCGGCGTACGCCCCCGACGTGCTCTTGGTGAGCGCTGGTTACGACGCCCACGCGCGTGATCCGCTCGGCGGAATGCGGCTCGACGACGCCAGCTACGGTGACCTCATGCGCTCGCTTCTCGAGGCCACGGACGGCGCCCCAGTCGGCGTGTTTCTGGAGGGTGGCTATGACCTCGCAGCGCTTCAAGGCGCCGTCGCAGAGACCTGCAGAGCCTTGGCGGGGCGCCCCTCTCGGGCACCCCACGAAGGGACGCCCGGGGACACGCGCTTCGCCGAAGAGCTGGCTCGCGCGCGGCGCGCCCAGGGCCCTTACTGGCGACTTTGACCCTCTTCGTGAGAATCCCACACGAGATGAGCTTTGGGCGGTTGCGTCGGGTGGGGGGCCTGCGCTAAATGCCCGCGCGCCAATCGCCACGGCGGTTGGCACGTCTCGACACTCGTCGGGCACGTGGTGGGTGTAGCTCAGTGGTAGAGCACTGGATTGTGGCTCCAGTTGTCGCGGGTTCAATTCCCGTCATCCACCCCACGGTCACCTGACCCCGCGAATTTCGGAAAATAACGGGGGTTTTTGTGAGTTTGGGCGCGGCGCCTCATGGGGAGGGCGCGGTGCCGAAAAGCCGTCGTGATCACGGCGATGCTGACACGCTCTCCCGCCAGTGCGGGAGCACCGCACGGCGTCTCACGTGACGCCCCTCCCTCGCGGCTCGACGATGGAAGCGGCTCGAGCTGCAGTGTTTCGCATGGGTCTTAACTTTGACCTACTGCGTCAGGGTTTCCGCTGAAGAGCGCCACTGCTACCGTGACGCTGCAGCGCGGTGCGCTGCGCGCCGTGGAGGCCCCCCAATGCAGTTGACCACTACCCTGCCCTCGCTCTTCGTTTTTTCTCTCGCGCTCCTCGCCTGCAGCGACCCCGCCCCCCCCATCGCGCAAGGTGGTCTGCACTTCTACACGACGGCGCCCACGCCAGGCGTTTCGGGAAAGACGTGCACCACGTCGAGTTACGTCGTGGGCATCGGCAATCCGCCGCCCGCTCTTACGGGTGACGATCCCGGCAAGCGCGTGGTCGACGGCGAAAAGAACAACAGCGTCAAGTGTCGCGTGAAAGGCAACGGGGAGGTCACCTTCTCCGGCAGCATCGGCGGCCCCAACGTTCTCGACACGCAGTCTCCGTACGGCGTGAGCTTCCGCATCAACGGCAACGTCGGCGCAGACGGCACCGGCTCCGCACAAGTCTCACTCACCACGCCGAAAGTCGGTTCGCTCGCGAGCGACGGAGGCTGCACCGTCGAAGGTGTCGTGATGAACGAAAAGGAACAGTGGGGCGACGGCCTCGTTTGGGCGCAATTTTCCTGCCGCTCGATGGTGGATCCGTCGTACCCGGGCACTCTCTGCAGCACCGGCGGCACCGTTGTGCTCGAGAACTGCGAAGACTGAGCCCCGGACGGCGCGCAACGCTTCGAGCGAGCAGCGCTCGAAGCGCGAAATGAAGAAAGGGCCGACTCGCGTCGGCCCTTCTTCATTTCGGCCCCTCTTCATGCCGAAGAGCGTGCGCTTAGCGATCCGGAATGGTGGCGCGCAATTCGTCGAGGGTCATTTCGTCCACGCGCACGACGACGGCCGTGATGTTGTCCTCGCCGCCATGCTCGTTGGCCGCCGCGATGAGCTTGCGACAAGCTTCGTTGAGATCCCGAGTTTCGCGCACGATGCGGAGGATTTCTTCGTCCTCCACCATGCCGCTCAAGCCGTCCGAGCAGAGCACGTACAAGTCTCCGGACTGCGCGTCGTCCGACTGCAGATCCACGGGCACCTGCTCCTGCATGCCGAGCGCACGGGTGATCACGTTTTTCGGCAGCTCGCTGCGCTGCTCCTCCGTGAGCTCCGGCATGGCCAGGAGGTAATCGTTGATGAGCGAGTGATCACGCGTCATCTGCTGAATGGCGCCGCCACGCACGCGATAGGCGCGGCTGTCGCCGACGTGCCCGATGAACATTTTCCCCTTCGAAGGGCTGAACAAACAGCCGACGACGGTCGTGCCCATGCCGTGGTGCTCTCGCGAGCGAGAGCTCTGCTCGACGATTTGTCGGTTGGCGAGACGAATCGCCGTCGACAGACGGTTTTCCTCTTCGCTCAAGCGAGGATCGAAATGGAACGGCCAGGTGACGTCTTCGGCCGCCGTGGCGCGAAAAAACTCGACGATGGTCTCCGTCGCGAGACGACTGGCGACGTCTCCAGCGCGGTGACCTCCCATGCCATCGGCGACGACGTAGAGCTCTTGCTCACTGAGGATGGCGAAGCTGTCCTCGTTGTGCTCCCGCTGCAACCCAACGTCGCTCATGCCAGCTGCGACTGCGCGCATCACGAGAATGCCCTCCCTTTGCCTCGATTGCTTGCCAGGAGGTTCATCGGTCGCGCCATGCGGGTTTCATTCAGGATTTCACGGGGCCCTGGGGGTGTCAACCCCGCTCCCACGCGCCAATTACGCGAAAAATCAAATACTTACCGTCAACGCGGCCTCGCCAATCGATGTGAGGGGCGACGCCCAGCATCCGCTCACACCTTCCGTGAACGCCGCCCGCCGAACGGGCGGCGCTCCCGGGGCTGGCATTCAGACCGTGAGAATTTCCTTTTCCTTGGCTTGAACCAACGAGTCGACGACCTGCACGGCCGCACTCACGATGTCCTCGGCCTTTTTCTTCCCTCGGTCGATCGCGTCCTCGCTGGCGTCGCCGCTGGTCTTCATTTCACCGAGCATGTCGAGCGCGTCGTGTCGCACCCGGCGAATGGCCACCTTACACTCCTCGCCGGATTTCTTGGCGATTTTCACCAGGTCCTTGCGGCGCTCCTCGCTGAGTGGCGGGACGGGAATGCGGATCACCATGCCGTCGACCTGCGGGTTGAGCCCGAGATCACTTTCCCGGATGGCCCTCTCGATGGCGCTTACCTGGGTTTTTTCCCAAGGCTGGACGGTGAGGAGGCGCGCCTCGGGGACGTTGACCGTCGCCATTTGGGCGATGGGCGTCCGTTGCCCGTAATAGTCGACACGGATGAGATCGAGCATTCCGGGGTGAGCTCGGCCCGTACGCAGCTTGGCCAGCTCGCGCTTGAGGGCCTCGTGGGCCTTGACGGTGGACGTTTGCAGTTCTTCCAAGACCTCTTCGATCATTTCCATCCTCCGGAGCGCCGCTCACGGCGTCGGTGCGCAAGCCGCCGACCCCGAGGCGCGGGCGCGCTCGTATATCACGCGGTACCGTCTGACCCAACGGCGCAAGCTCGGCCGGTCTACAGCGACCGGACTTGCACCTTGGCTGACTGGGTCGCCGGGGACGGGTGTCCGGTCGGCGACCGAGTGTCCTTTCCTTACCGGCGCATCTCGCGCAAGAATTATCGTTGATTTGCCGTCGCCCACCCCGGCGAGCTTCTTGCACTCGCGACTGCGAGGGAACTTCGAAGATGGAGCTTCGTGTCATCACCTGGAACATCCACAAGGGGATCGGCGGCGCCGACCGGCGCTACCGCCTCGATCGCGTCATCGACTTGATCCGCGCGATGAAGCCGGACGTCGCGCTCCTGCAAGAGGTGGCGGAAGGCTGGCCGCAGGCGCGCTTCGAAATGCAGGTCGACGAGCTGCGAGACGCGCTCGATCTGCCGCACGTGGCGTTCGGCCCCGAGCACCGCTTCACGCAAGGCGGCTACGGCAACGCCATCATGAGCCGTTGGCCCATCCACGAGGTGCACCACATCGATCTCACGGTGAGCTGGCGCAAGAAGCGAGGCGCGCTCCAGGCGCGCACGACCGTCAAACACGAGGGCCACCAGCGAACGGTCGTCCTGAACAACCTGCACTTGGGCCTCGCCGGCAGCGAGCGGGCGACTCAGCTCAAGCGCTTTCTTTCGTGCGAGCCGTTCGCTGGTGTGGATCCTCACACTCCGCTCATCGTCGGCGGCGACTTGAACGACCTGTGGGGCTCGCTCGGTCCCAAGTTCTTGGCCCCCGCGGGCTTCGCTCGCGCGGGGGCGTTGGTCAACACGTTCCCCGCATATTTACCGGTGCGCCCGCTCGACGGACTCTTCGTTCGTGGAGACGTCGAAGTGGTTCACGCCGGGCCGAGCCGTCACGACCTAGCCAAAGCGGCGTCCGATCATTTGCCTCTCGTCGCGCACCTTCAGCTCGGCCAACGAGGACAGCGCCTGTCGAGCCACGACGTGGACGCCGAAGCGACGGAGTCACGCCGCTCCCGACCGAGCGTACACGCCGCCTGACCTCGGAAACGTGAAGCGCGGCGTAGTGCGGGAGCACCGCGCCTTCGACGTTCGACGCCTTCCCCCCTAGTCCATCGAAGTGGGTCCGGTCCGTCCTCCTCCGCTCTGCGCTCGCTGGCCCCTAGCAGTTCCAGCTTGACGGTACTGAAGCAGAAGCGTGCTCCGACCCTTGCGTCCACCTGCGCCATTGGGCGATGAGTGGCTGGGCGCTCGGGTTGGGATATTCTCGCTCGACCGCAAGTGGGAGGCCTTCGGGTCTGGGTGATCGAGGGAGCATGCGAACCTACGTAGTCGCATTCGTGTCCGCGCTGGTTGTCTGCGCGGCGCTGACGCCCATCGTGCGCTGGCTCGCGCTACGAGTGGGCGCGATTTCAACGCCAGGCGGGAGGCACATTCACGAGAGAGTCATCCCTCGGTTAGGCGGCGTGGGCATCGCTGCGGCCTTCTCCGCACCAGTTCTGGCCCTCTTTCTCTTCGACCGCGGCGTGGCGCTCTCGGTCCACGAAGACGCAGAAAAGGTGCTGGGCCTGCTCGCCGGCGCGATCTTGCTCTGCGCGACCGGCTTCGTGGACGACACGCGCGGCCTGAAGGCTTCGAACAAGCTGACGCTGCAACTCGTCGCGGCCACGATCGCCTTCGCGCTGGGGTTTCGCATCGACGCCGTGTACCTGCCGGCGTTCGGCAACCTGCAGATGGGTGTGTTCGCCTATCCCGTGACCGTGCTCTGGATCGTCGGCATCACCAACGCGGTGAACCTGATCGATGGTCTCGACGGGTTGGCGGCCGGCGTCGTGTTCTTCGCCGCCGCGACGAACCTGGTGGTCGCGCTCTTGGCGGACGCCACGCTCATGGCGCTGCTCATGGCGTCCCTCATGGGCGCGCTCGTGGGCTTTCTCATCTACAACTTCAACCCGGCCCGCATCTTCATGGGGGACTCGGGCAGCTATTTTCTCGGCTTCGTGCTCGCCACGACGTCCCTCATCGGCTCCACGCACAAGGCGTCCACGGCGGTGTCGCTTTTGGTCCCCATTTTGGCGCTCGGCGTGCCGATCTTCGACACGCTGTTCTCGATGGTGCGGCGCATCCTCGAGCGTCGCTCGGTGTTTTCGCCGGATCGCGGGCACATTCACCACCGCCTCCTCGACCTCGGCCTGAGTCACCGCCGAGCCGTGCTCATTCTGTACGGAGTGAGCGCAGCCTTTACCGCGGCGGCCGTCGCCGTGTCCTTCGACAGGAACTGGCAGACGGGGCTGGCGCTCGTCGTCGCCTCCACCGTGCTCATCACGCTGGTTCGTTGGGTGGGCTACTTCGACTACGTGCATCGCAAGAAGCGGCAGCAGCAGCGGCTACACGACGTGCATACGGAGCGGCTCAGGAGGGCTTTGCCGGAAGTTTTGCGCACGCTCGACGGAAGCCGCTCGCTGGACGAGGTTTGGGCGTGCCTGGAAGGACTCGGCGACCGAGTCGGCCTCACCGCCATCGAGCTCCTCGCCACCGGTTCGCGAAAGCCGGTGTGGACCTGGACGGGCCCTGAGAGCACACGCAACGTGAGCACGAGCTTTCCGCTGGGGTCCGACGCCACCGCTCGAGCAGAAATCAAGTTCAGCTGGCAGAGCGATACGGCTCAAGTGCCATCGGCTATCGACATCCTCATGCAGCTCGTGGCAGACGCGCTCGAGCGCGGGTTCCTCCGTACCCGAACGCTCCACCACGCGCCGCTGCCTGACCGGGAGCGGCTCACGACGGAAGCGCTCGTCAGCGACACTCCCACCGTGCCGGCCTTTGGACACCAGCAAACATGAGCTCCCCCACGTTTACCCCCACTGAAGACTCGGGAGGTCTCCCATTCGGCCGCCTGTGGAGAGCGATCCGGAAGAACTGGTGGCTCGTGCTCACCGTGACCGCTGCGGTCACGACCGTCACGAGCTTCGTCGTCATGAGTCGCACGAAAATCTATCGGGCCACCATGACGATCAAGATTGAGCCGGCGCCGATGAGACCGCTCGGTCGGGACGTGCAAACCCCAGGCGAGTACTCCGACTACTACTGGGTCAACAAAGAATACTACGAAACCCAGTACAAGCTCATCCAGAGCAGAAAAGTCGCAGAGTCCGTGGTGCGCACTCTGGGCCTGAACAATGACAGCGCGTTCCTTGCGCACCAGCCCGCGTCGGCCAAGGTTCCGTCCTCGACATCCACAGTGGACGGCGTAGCAGCCCTCCTCCAGGCGCGCCTCGCGGTCGAGCCCATCAAGAACAGCCGTCTCGTGGCCTTGAAGTTCGACGATGCCGACCCGGGACGCGCCAGGCGCATTCTCGCAGCGTTCGCCGACGCGTACATTCAACAGAATCTCGACGCCTCGCTCACCAACATGGGCACCGCTGGCGAGTGGTTGAACACACAGCTTGCCAAGCTGAAAACGGAGCTAGAAAGCAGCGAGCTGGCCCTGCACGAGTACAAAAAAGGCAAGCAGCTCCTTTCTGTTTCGCTCGACGACCAGTCCAACATGCTGCGCGCCGAAATGCAGCAGCTCGCTCAAGTGCTCACGGAAGCACGAACGAAGCGCGAGCGCCTGGCAGCGCGTATTTCGCAACTCGACCGCGTCGACGCGGAGGACCCCTCGTGGCTTCCCGCCGCAGAGCTCCTGGCCAGCTCGGTTCTGCAAACCCTTCGGTCTGGCTACCTCGCCACGCAAACGGAGCTCGAGAGCCTGACCAAGGGCGGCAAGGGAACGAATCACCCCGAGGTGCTCAGCAAACAAGCCTCCATGGAGACGGCGCGAAGCGCCCTGCTGGCAGAGATCAAGAACATTCAGGAGGCGGGGCGACGTGATCTCACGGCAGCCGACAAGGAAATATCCTCACTGTCGGGCCTCTACGAAAGCGCCAAACAGCGTGCTCTCGATCTGAACATGCTCGAAATCGAGTACAATCGCCTCCACAGAAACAAGGAGAACACGGAGCGCCTTTACTCCCTGGTCTTGGAGCGAGCCAAGCAGAGCGACCTCACGAGCCAGATGCGTTTCAACAACGTGAGCGTGGTGGATGCCCCCTTGTTGCCCACCGCCCCGATCAAGCCGCTCGTCTCGCAAGGAATCGCGCTCGGGCTCTTTGGTGGACTCCTTTTGGGCCTCGGTTTGGTTTTCGCCCGCGAGTTCATGGACCGCACCGTGAAAATGCCGACAGACATCGAGCGTGAGCTCGCGCTCAGCTGCCTTGGCCTGCTCCCGCGGATCGAAGGGGTCGGGAGCAGCGGCGTCTCTTCGCGAACTCGCTCGCGGCGACGAACCGCAACCCCCGAGGTCGACAAGCCCGAGCTTTACGTGCACACGCAGCCGACGAGTGGCGTGGCGGAGGCTATGCGCGGAGTTCGCACGAATCTCTTCTTCATGTCGCCCGACAAGCCGTTCGACCGCCTTCTCGTCACTAGCGCGGGTCCTTCGGAAGGAAAGACCACCGTGGCTTGCTCCCTGGCGATCACCATCGCCCAGTCGGGAAAGTCCGTACTGCTCATCGACGCCGACCTGCGACGCCCGCGCCTTCACAAAGTCTTCGGCCTACCTTCCTCCCATCCCGGAGTCACCAGTGCGCTCCTCGATCGTGGCAGTTTGAAGGATTGCATCGCGCAGTCAGGCGTGCCGGACCTGGCGCTACTTCCTACCGGCCCGCTCCCTCCGAACCCCTCGGAGCTACTTCACAGCAGCAGCTTTCAGAGTCTCCTCGAGGAGCTGTCGCCCCGGTACGATCGGATCGTGATCGACAGCCCGCCTCTGGTTCCCGTGACGGACGCGGCCATCCTCTCCAGCTTGGTGGATGCTACGGTCGTCGTCGTTCGCGGCTTCGTGACGCGAAAGGATCTGGCCAAACAGGCCGTGCGCTCACTCCGCGACGTCAACGCACGGATTGCTGGCGTCGTCCTCAACGACGTCGACCTGCGCCGCGGCGACTACAACTACTACCAGTACTACAGCTACAAGAGCCGAGGTTACGCAGCGCTGCCAGAAGAGCAGAACGGGGCAGCGTAAGGTTTACCGTCCCGCTTCCCTTGCTTCGACGAGCACTCGTCTGAAGCGAGAGATGGCGTGCGGCCGGTCGAAGTGCTCCTCGAACACGCGGCGTGCGCGGCGTCCTGTTTCCGCCGTTCGCGCCGGCGCCGCCGCAGCCTCTCGAAGGGCTACGACAAGGTCGTCGACTGCGCCCGGCTGTCCGCACCACCCGACTCCGTGCGCCTGCACGACTCGAGACACTTCACAGCGTTCTGGCCCGACGAAAAATACCGGGCGTCCGCTCGCTAGCGCTCCGTAGAGCTTGCTCGGGACCAGAAGACCGTCGAGCCCCTCGCGCAAGGAGACGAGATGGACATCCGCAGCCGAAAGGCTCTGGGTCAGCTTCTCCCGGGGTTGGTAGGGTAGGAAGCGAACGTTCTCGAGACCGTGCATCAAGCGCTCCGACTCCGGCCGGCGGGCGCCATCTCCGACGAACAAGAAGAGAATATCGGGACGCTCACGCTCGAGCCGGCGAGCCGCGGCCGCGAAAGTCTCGAACTCGTGCCCCACCCCGAGGTTTCCGCTGTAGAGCGCGACGAAGCGGTCACCCAGGCCATGCTCTCGTCGAAACTCGTTCGCTTCGTGGGGGATGGACTCGACCTGTGACCCGTCAGCCCAGTTGTGGATGACCCGCACTCTGTCCGCAGGCGCGCCTTGCTGAACGAGCCGCTCGCCCATTCTCTCCGAAAGCGCAACGACCCGACACGCCGACTGATTGGTACGCCGGCCAACCTGACGCAATGCGCGGTAAGGAATGCCTTGTTCAGAGAGCACACCAAAACGCGCTGCGACCTCGGGGTAGACGTCCTGGACCCAAGCAACCCACGGAACGTTGCGAGCCCTGCACCCCAAAGCCGCCCCGACCGCCAGCATGGGTGGAGTCGTCAGGGCAAGCACCACGTCTGGACGCGCCGTGCGCAGCACATCGACGAGCGCCGCGCCCCAGAACGAGCCGTAGTCCGCGATTCGGTGGCTCAGGCGGCCTTTACCCAACGCAGTCGACCACGGACGACGAACGTCGACGCCGGCAATGACCTCGGAAGCTGGTAGACGTCCTCCTCCGAAGTATCCGCCGCGCCCCGCGATGACCGTGACCTCATCTCCTTGTGCCGCGAGCGACTCACAGAGGTCCGACAAGAGCTGTGCGGTAGCCGAATGGTCGGGCGCGTAGAACTGGTTGAGTGCGAGGAGCCGCATGGGAACCGTTTGACGAAAGTCTGCAGGCGCTGGCAATCTGGCGCCGAGCGCACCTCCTAACACTCTTGGTGCACGGTCACAAAATCAAGGAAAGCGAGCCCGAGAGACCTCCGAATGCAAGCAACGTGGGGCCCCGCACCATCGCCGACACTCACGGTCGTCGCGACACAACGATCGTCAAGTGAAGAGCTGGCACGCCTCTGTTGGTTCACATCGCTCGTCGTGGCGATTTGCTTCGAGGGCCTGATCCGCAAGCTCGTACCCGGAGTTCCGCAGGCGGTGCTCTACTTTTTCAAGGACGTTCTTCTCGTCTCCGGCGCGGCGTTCGGACTGCAGGGCAGCGTTACGCGAACCGTTCGTCACCTGTTTGGTTGGGCGCTGTTGCCTTCGGCGTTTGCGCTCCTGTTCATCCTGGTGCAGCTCTTCAACCCAGAGCAAGCGAACTTGCCACTTGGCCTCGTAGGCGTGCGCAGCTACTGCCTCTGGTGGTTCGCCCCCCTTCTTCTCCCGTCCGTTCTCAACTCCGCTCGGCTGGTCAACGCTGCTTTCCGGATTCTCATCACCATCGCAGTCATTGTGGCGGGGTTTGCGCTCTACCAGTTCAGTCAACCCCCGGACGCTGCGATCAACAGCTATGCTTGGGGCGAGGAAGCGGGAGAAGGCTCCGTTGCCGTCGTGAGGTCAACCGGGCGAGCGCGAGTGACGTCGACCTTCTCGTTCCTATCAGGGTTCGCCAACTTTGCGATCCTGTTCACCCCTTTCCTCTTGGCGTGCGGCATTGCGACGCGGTCCGTGCTGACACAGGCTCTTTCGTTTGGTGCTGCCGGATTGCTTTTCGTGTGCGGGTTCATGTCTGGTTCCCGCTCCGCTGCGCTGAGCGCGTTGCTGACTGTCCCCATGACGGTGGGTTTGAAGGCCCTCTGGTCTCGACGCGTGGGCCCGCCACTCCTTGGCGCAGTCGTGGTGGCGGTCTTGATGGGCACTTTCGTCGTGCCCGAAGCCATTTCGGGCGTCGTGGACCGCTTTCAACAAAATGAATCCGAGACGTCTAGCAGGGTCTTCAACGCGGCAGGTGCAATTCCGCCGATCGGGGCGATTGTCTACAACTACCCGTGGGAAGGCATCGGGACGGGCATGACACACACGGCACGTCATGCCTTTGGCGTGTTCAAGAGTTGGCCGACGGAAGCCGAGTCCCACCGCATACTCGTCGAGCTCGGAATCGTCGGCTACGCGTTGGTCGCTTGCGCCCGGGTTGGCCTAGCCATCGCCCTAGTGCGGCTGAGCCGCATGCTGAAAAGCAGCACGTTCGCCGGATTCGCTGGTTTCACCCTCGCCCTCGCCCCATTGTCGCTCTTCACGTCGATCCTGGTGGACCACGTCATGCAGGCTTTGTTCTTCATGCTGGTGAGCGTCCTCTTGGCCGCCGCGATGGTCTCCCTTCGAGAAGGGAGACCGCACGGGGCTCCCGTTCAGCCGCGCCACGACTCCCTCGGTCGCCAATAGGAGCTCGGAACATGGCCCGCCACCTGACGTTCTTGAGGAGCGGTTCTCGCTCCGAAACCGACGCCATCCGCGACTACTGCGGCAGCGTTAGCACGGCGCTCGAAGCCCGCGGGCGAACCGTCGATTCACTCGACACGACCTGGCCACCACCCAGCTTCACGGATTTTTGCCGTGCCCTGTTCCACAGGGACTGGAAGGACCGCTGGTGCGTCCTTCACTACACAGCCTTCCTTTGGTCTCGCCGCGGACTCCCCCTGTGGCTCGTGCCGGCCTTCATGCGGCTCAAGCATGGAGGAGCGAGAATTGCCGTGCGCTTCCATGATCCGCAGGGGCATCCAGGCAGCCACGCCGTCCACCGCGCCCGACGTCTCGCTCAGCATGCGCTCATGCGGCAGCTAACTCGCATTGCCGACCGCACGTTGCACAACGTCCCGTTGGAGTCGATTCCGTGGCTGCCCTCTGGCGCATCACACGCAGCTTACATACCGGTGGGCTCGACCATCCCCCCAGGTCAAGCTCAATGGGTCCCCCCATCGCTCGCCGAGAAGCTCTCCGTTGCCATGTTCTCGATGGGCACTCCAGCGTCATTCGATAACCACGTGAACCTCGTTTGCGAAACGCTGCGCCTGGCGGCGCCTCGACTCTCCCGGCCGCTCAAGCTTCTGGCATTCGGACGAGGAATGCTGGAGACCGGGCCCGCTTTGCAAACGCAGCTCTCACCCCACGGAATCGATTGCGAGTTTCATGGCCTCTTGAGCCCTGAAGACACCTCCCGTTTACTTCACCGCGCTCAGGCCCTTCTATTCGTGCGTGGCCCCATCAGCACGCAGCGCACCAGCGTGCTCGCTGGGGTCGCCAACGCAATCCCAACGGTCGGCTACTCAGGGCCGGAAACCACTGGCTCGATTCTCAACGCCGGCATTCTTACGGCAGGTGCGAGCAACGCATCTGCCCTCGCGGACGAGCTGGTACGGGTGCTCTCCTCGGACACGCTCTGGCATGAAATGCACGAGCGCTCCCTGGCAGCCTATGCCGCCCATTTTTCCTGGGACCGTATCGCGGCGCGGTACGACGAGCTCTTGCCCTAGCGATTGAGGTGGGAGCAAAAGACGAAAGCCCCTAGGGCGCGCCTCTCGCCCAGGATCCATCACCGACTGACGTCGTCCACCAACCGGCGGCGTCGGACGGCAGCTCGCAGAACGTCCAAGTAGCGGCCTGCCACCACCTCGGCTCGGTGTTGCTGGAGATGCCTTTCGGCTGCATCACGACAGGCTGCCTGCGTGGACGCGGAGGTGAGCGCAAGTTCCAGCCCTCGCGCCAGGTCGTCGACGTCGTCGTTGGCAACGAGTACACCGCACGGACCGACCGCGTCCCCGAGGCCGCCACCTTTGGTGGCGACTACGACGCAACCGCAGGCGATTCCTTCGAGAGCCACGACCCCAAAGGGCTCCTTCCAACGCGAGGGGACCACGAGAATCTGATGCTCGTTGAGGCGTCTCGCGAGCGCCTCACCCTCGCGCGGACCGCAGAACGTCACCTGCTCGGAAATGCCCAGTGCCGTTGCGAGCGCGCGAAGCTGCTCCTCGTCTGGCCCACGCCCGATCACCGTGAGGCCGGGGGCCAATCCACGCGCCTTGAGAACCACCAGCGCCTGGAGCAGCACGTCCAAGCCCTTGTCGCCGACGAGTCGGCCGACGAAAACGAGGTCCTTGTCGCGCCCGACCTCCGGAATGAGACGAAATATCCCGTCCCGGTAAGGATTCGGAATGACGACCGCACCGTTCACGTGATCTGCGACGGCACGGCTGATTGCGATCGAGTTGGCGAAACGCAGGAGGGCACGCTTGGAACCCAACGCCAGCCGTGCCTTCCAGCTTCCGCTCCCCCCATGGTCCAGCCAGGTCAAGTGGCGCACGACCCAAGGGCGACGAGTGACGGCCAACGGCCACGCCTCCCGCAAACTCATACCGTTGTGCAGGTAGACGTCACACCAACCGACATGCTTCCAAAGCTCGCGCCGGCTCGGGTTTCTAATGACCTCGAACGGAAACTCCCTGCCATCCGACGCCAATGAACCGCCACTCGTTCTCGTGACGACCTTCACCTCACAGCCGAGTCCACGGAACTGCCGAGCCAAGATCTCGCAGTTGACCTCGGCACCTCCCAACGCGGGATAGAAAGACCGGGACGCGATGAGGATTTTCAGTGGCGTTTCCTCGATCCGGGTCACCATGTTGGAACCCAACGCTTCATGCGCAATGTGCCGCGAGTTGGCGGTGGTACTCGTCGCCGGCATCCTGCCAAGTCCAACCTTCTGCGCGCGCCCGCGCTTTTCGCCCGGCCTCTGCGGTACGGTCTCGATGTCGGTGCAAGTGTCGCAGTGCCTCCACTAGAGCGTCGACGCTGCGCTCTTCGACGATCCACCCGTTTTCACCATCGGTGATGCACTCAGGGCCGCCGCCACATCGTGTCGTCAAGACGGGGGTCCCGCAACACATTGCTTCTTGAATGACCATTCCAAAGCCATCCCCGAGGGTGGGAAAAATAAGGACGTCTGCGGCCTGGTATTCGCTAACGAGGCGCTCACGCGGAATGGACGGGACATGGGTGAACGTGCCGGCATACCGTTCGAGAAAGACAGGCGACAGGCTCATGCGTCCCACCAGCCTGAGCTCGGCGTCCTTGAGCTCCGCGCGTTTCCATGCCTCGAGTAGGTAGGGCGTACCCTTCCGCAGGTCATGTCCACCAACGGACAACACCCTGAACGGTCCCCTTGGAGACGCTTCTCGAGCCGAAAACTGATCTACCGGAAAGCCGTACGGAATCGTCACCATCGGTGCTTTGACCCCCAACCGCTCCACCGAGTCGCGGGTGAACTTGGACGCGGTCACCACAAGCGACGCCAAAGCAAGCTCGCTGTCCTTACGTCGGTACTTCCAAGCACCTTCGACCTGCGGATGCCACTCTTGAGCGGTGGGCCAGCGCCGCCGCTCCTCAAGCCACATCTCGGCGATCGTCCGATAGTGAGGGAGCGGCAGGTCCCAAACACGTTTGAGCCCCAAGGCCGCCGCCCTTTCGAAGGTCTTCAGCGCTCCGTCTTCGTACGCATAGACGGCAGACAAGTCGCGCGGCCACGGGACCTTGGCAGCTACGACGTCGTGGGCAACGAAAATCGAGTTGTAGAGAGACACCAGCTTCGTCCGTGCAGCTAGACGACTGGCGATCTCTACGCCCCCCAGCGAAAGGAGCTTCGCCCTCTCGACTCCGCCGACGACGCGATTTCTCAGAGGCAGGACGTCTCCGAAGCGGCCGGCAAATTTTGCGGGGATGCTTTCTGGAGAGTAGGCGACCCCCGCGACGAACTTGCCCAGGGAGCCGTATCTATCCAGCGCCGCTGCGACCGCCTGAGAAAAGACTGCCGTATGCGGATGACTGACTAGAACCTGCATGCGGCGAGACCTTACCAGAAGGCTCTAGAATTTCAGCAACGGCTAACCACATGCTCTTCGAATCGAGCAAGCGCTGCCGGTGGGACGCCGTGTTAAATGGCCAGCCGTTGCCATCTCCCTCCTCTTCCCGCCGCGCGATACGTCACGCCCCCCGCCAGCAAGCACGGCCGTGGTCGCGTACGACGTGGTGGATCACCGCATTCTTGTCCTTCACGGTGCTCGTGTCCGTCTTGGCCGTCGGCTCGATCCACTTCACTACGCTCCTGCTCATCGCGCCCGTATCGCTTGGCGCGGGCCTACTTTGCCTGACTCGACGCGAGTTTTCGGTCCCTGGGACTTCGCTCGTTTGCCTGGCGTTGGCATACGCGACCTTCCTTCAAGCCGTCCCTTTGCCGACGTCGGTCATTGGAGCCCTTTCGCCTTCGGCCTTGGACATCTGGTCCCGCGCCTTGCGACTCCTGCCGAACCCGCAGGAAGCTCAGCTCTCCATCTCTTTGACTCCGCACAGCTCACTTGCCGAGGCGCTCAAGTGGGCGTGCTATTCGGCCCTGATTCTTGCTTCCGTAGCGACATGCGAAACGCACGGACGCCGCTTCGTGGTGCGCTTAGTGTTCGTGAGCGGCGCGGTCGTTGCCGCGGTCGCCGTGGTGCACCGACTCGTGGGAGCTCGTGAGCTCTATGGAATCTACGAGCCCCGCGCTGGAATCCCGTGGTCCGGCCTGGCGCCCCTCATCAACCCGAACAACCTCTCCGGCTACTTGAACCTGGCAACCCTGTCAGGAACCGGCCTTCTCCTGAGCGAACATCGAACACGCTGGCGCTTAGCGCTGACTGCAGGGCTGATTCTTATGGTGGTAGTGAGCCTCCTGACTGGTTCCCGAGCGGGAGTGCTCTGCCTCGTTGGCGGCCTTGGGCTTTTCGCGCTCTTCCGTTCCACGCTCCGCGCCAAGCGCTCCAGAGGCGCCCCCGGCCGCCTTACCCTCTTCCCGGTGGTCCTCGTCCTTGCCGTCCTACTCGCCGCTGTCGCCGGCAGCCCGCGAGTTTGGAAAGAGCTCCTGAATACAAACACTGACAAGGTCGAGCTGTTTCGAGCGGCCGTCGCGATGACCGCGGACTATCCGCTGACGGGGACGGGGCGCGGAGCGTTTCAGAGTGTCATTCCCCAATACTTGCGGTTCCCTACCGAGAGCTCGGCACAGTACGCCGAGAACTTCTTGCTTCAGTGGACCAGCGAATGGGGCTTGCCCATAAGCGCGCTGGCAGTCGCTGCATTCTGCTTGTCCCTACGCCGCGACCGCGCGGCACGACCAGCGAACGAAGCCACTCTCGGGCTCACAATCGGGCTCCTCGCACTTCTTGCGCAGAACCTGCTGGATGTTGCCCTCGAGTTGCCGGGCGTCTGCTTCGCGCTTGCTGCGGGCTTGGGCGTCGCGTCGTATCAAACCAAGTGGACGTGGAAGCCAAAAGGACGAGCGGCACGGTTGGCGCTTGCGCTCGGTCTTTCGGTCCCGTTCGTGCTCGCTCTCGCGTTGGGGGCTCCCAGTATCGAGGCCACGCGACGGTCCGTCTGGAATGACGTCCTCTCGTCGAAGAACTCACCTGAGCTGCGCCAAGCTCACGAGCGCGCGCTTCGTGAGCTGACGAGACACCCGGCTGACCCGTACCTCGCCTACGTCGCTGGTGTTTCCGCGGAGAGGCTCTCCTCTCCGATCGGATTCAGCTGGCTCGCCCATGCCCTGGAACGAGACCCGGCAAATGCCGACATCCATGTCGCGCTTGCCGACTCCCTCCAACGTCGTGGAGCAACTCGGCAAGCGCTCCTGCATCTGCGACACGCCGCCGCCCTGCAGCCCGGTAGCGCAGCGATCATAGCCCGCCTCTGCGTTGGTTGGACGAAATCCGCTAACGAACGCATGCTGAGCGTTCCCGAGGGCGCGGCCGGCGTTCCCTTGCTTTACGAGCTCGCGCGAGCGAACCCAAACGATGGCTGGCCCTTCATCGACCGTGGGCTCGCTTTGGCACCAAGGGATCCGCCCCTCAACCGCGTTGCTGCGCAACGTCTCATTGCAGCGCTTCGCTCCAAGTCCGCGCCCTGCACGGCGGTCGACGCCGAAGCGTGCATTCTACGTGCGCGGCAACACGTCGATCACGTTCGCGCCGCGGAGCCGCATGAAGCCGCTCTCCTTTCGTCACAGCTGCTTTCTGCAACGAATCGCCCCGACCTCGCGTTCGAGTCGCTCGTCCCCTCCTGCGACTCGCGGCCCAGCTCCAACTGTTGGCGCGCCGCCGTTCGGTTCGCAGCAGAAGCCAGGAATCCCGTCGCCATCCAGGCCGCTGGCGAAAAGTTCCTAGCGCTGGAGTGCTCGAGCGGCGAGCGGTGCGCCGCCGCCGCTACCTGGCTGGGAAACATGCATATGAACCTGGGACTCAGTCTAGCTGCTCTCCAAATGTACTCACGCGCGGTCAACGAAAACCCCACGCGAGAAGGTTGGCTCAGCCTTGCCAAGGCCGCCGACAAGCTCGGCCAACGACAGCGCGCGGAAGCAGCACGGATGCGCGCTGCACAGCTGCGCTAAGACGAGAGCACAAGACGATGTCCGCTTTCGTCTCTCAAGAGGGCGCTTCGCAACCAGTCACTTGACGGCCTGCAGCTTCACGAACAAGAACCAGGCAGGGAACACCCATGCCCAACGCTCTTCCCATGCCTGCGGAAAACGTTTGGCCATTCGGCGAACAACTCTGTTGACCAGCCCTCCGTGAAACATGAGCTCCACCTTCAACTTCTGGAATCGCACTGGCGTATAGTGATCGTGCTGATGCTCACCGGTGACGTAGTCGAAGCTTCGCAAGCCGAAGTAGTGTCGGTGTGTCGGATCCGTAAACGCGTTCGAACAAGAGTAGTGTGGGACCGTGACGTGTACGATGGCTTCAGGCGCGCACACGCGGTGCACCTCTTCGAAGAACGAGACCACGTCCTCGACGTGCTCGACGACATCGTAGGCATGTACTTCGCGAAACCAGCCGGTCGGCAACGGCCAGGGACGCTGGTTGGCGTCCAGCACGAGGTCCGGGGAGACGGCAGCACAGATGTCGGTGTTCAGCGCTTGGGGCAGTTTCTTCCTGCCGCATCCCAAGTTGAGCACCCGAGGTAGTTCCGGTTCCAAGGCGTCGCCTCCGCGCATCCGTGGCTTCTAGCGTGGTCGTACTGCACTGTCACCGGGGGCCGAGGAGGGACCTGCTCGCTCTAGGGGGCTGCTTTCGCGTAGATGTCGAGGCAGCGCTCGACGACGCGCTGCCAGACAAAGCGCTGCTCCACATCCGCCCTAGCGGCAGCACCCAGCCGTCCAACCAGCTCGTCGTTGTCTCGCAGAGCCTCGAAATGGCCACGAAGGTAGGCGACGTCGCCCGGTTCGACCACGTAGCCCGTAACGTCATTCGTCACGATTTCCGGCATGCTCGCCACGTTGGTGCAAATGGCCGGAGTCTCGCTCGCCATTCCCTCCAGCAGCGTTTGGCCGAGCAGCTCAGGCACAGCGGTGCGTTTGCCGAACATGTCTTCGTAGAGGCTCAGAAGGACTACGGCTCGAGCACCTCGGTACAAGTCGCCGATGGCGAGATCCGACAGTCCGTGTAGAAACTCGACGTCCTTCCCGACCGCAAGACGCTTCAGCTCGGCGAGGTAGGGCGGAGAGCTCTCCGTCCCGGCGATCTTCAGCTTCATGCCTTCTGGCAAGGCACGAATGGCAAGCTCTATGCCTTTATGCGGAAGAATTCTACCTACGTAGAGTACGGTGCGTTCCCGCTCGACGCCGCCCGCCGGAGGGTGGAATTTGTCCGTGTCGACCCCTCCGAAGATCACGTGCTTCGAAGTTCCCGCCTGGTCTTTCAGGCGGGCACTGTAGCCGCTGATGTGCAGGTGCCCGTCGTACAGCTTGTCGAGTGTCACGTAGAGCGACAGATCCCACCCGCCACCCCCGAGATCGCTCACGAAAACGCGTTTCCCGAGCGCACGTCCGACGAGTAACGAGCTGGTCGAGGCGACGACGCGTTGCTGATGGCAATGAACTACATCGGCCCAGAGAAGCTGCGGGAGGAGACCAAGCGAGATGGGGTTGAGACGCTGACCGCGTACGTAGTGCGCTCCGCCCAAGACGTGAACTTCAAGGCCCTCGACTCGCTGGATACTGCTTTCTCGTCCCCAGGCTACGATCCTCGTCTGGACGCGGCGCGACATCGCGCGGGCCAACTCGAACGCATACCTCTCCGCACCTCCGAAAACACCTGTTTCCCCGAAGGTCGCCGGGATGACGTGAAGAACCCGCATCGTGTGGGAGGGAACCATGGTCGATTTCGCCAATGGTCACAAGTCCACTCGGCCCCATCCGAAGTCTCTCAAGCTGCCCCTCGCCTGACCGAACGGGAACCCACGTTAATGGAGCACGTCTTCGACCCGGCTTAGCTCGAAGACAGGGTCAACTCGAGCGCCTCGAGATGCTCCGTCCGCCCGTAGTTGTGAGCGACTCGCCAAGCGCCGAGCCGCAGCGCCTGATGGTGAGTCTCCGAGCGCAATGCCCGATGGATCGCCTCGGCCAACGCGTCCGCCGACGCTTCGTCGCGCGCAAATTCCCCGCTCCTCCCCGACAGCAACCAGTCCTGAATTCCTCCACGCGGAAAGGCCACCGCAGGAACTCCCCAGCAGAACGCTTCCGGGCCTACAATTCCGAAAGGCTCCGGCCAAGTGCTCGGCACGACCAAAAGATCGGCACTCTGCAGCAGCGCCCTCTTTCCGGAATCGACCCAACCGTGGAAACGCACGCGGTCGCCCAGCCGAGCAGCTTGCGCGATCAGAGCCCCTTCTTCCGGCCCAGTCCCGGCCACGTCGAGGTCGAGTCTGCGTTCGAGCATGCGCTCCGCCAATGGTAAGGCTTCAAGCAGTAGGTGCACGCCCTTGAGGCGAGTCAGGCGCCCCATGAACAGCAGGCGCCCGCTCATGCTCCTCGCCGACGGAGCCTGGTCCCCGGGAGTGAATTCCAACGTGGGATACGGCAAGACTCGTAACCTCGCGTCTTCAACCCCGTGTCGAATGAGCTCCCCACGCATGTGTCTGCTGGCCACGGCAATGCGGGCATAGCGGTCCAAGAGCCGCTGGTGCGTTCTCTGGGCTCTATAGTGACGGGCAAGGGTGCGCGGGTTCCGGATGCCACAGCCACTCACATAGTTGATGGCCAAGCACGCCACGCCCAGCGTTCGCTGGCATGGCGTGCAAGAAGGCGAGACGTGTACTTTGCTGCCCGTCGCGCAGGTTCCGCGATAGTCGTGGGCAAACAAGACGCAGCGCCAAGCATCCAGCAATGCCTGCTCGAGAGCCGTGCTTTGGATGTTGTGAACGAAGACAACCTCCGGGTCGAAGCGACGTAGCCTCCGAAGCCCGTCGTCTCCAGGGGCCTCGTAGCGAAAAACTCGGTTACTCGGCACACCATCGTTCAAGACCGCGCCTTCGGTCGCAGCAGCTTCATGCAGGAGGGCGACTTGATGCCCCCGCTCGCTCAGCGCCGGGATGAGCCATCTCAGGTACGTTTCCACTCCGCCAACCACCTGGAGGGAGCGGGTTGCGATCGCTATGCGCATGGGCCCCTCATACCAACAACTTCGCGCCGACGCTCGGCCCAGCCGCTGAAGCGGGTCACGCTCGCGATGAGCCGAAACAAGCTCAATCAGGTTCGGGGGGTACCATCCGCCAGCGAAAGCTTCTCAAGGGCACCAAGCAGGCGTGCGATGGGCGCGGGAACGTACGTTCGCATGTGGCTGCTGGCGATCAACGGAACAAAAAGAGCGACCGACACTCCAACCAACAACACAGTGAGCAACGCCACGAGCTCCCAGGATAGTCCTGCGAGAGCGATCGCGATCGAAAGCAAGAACACCGCTCCCGCCCGAACGCACCAAGGAAGAACAGATTGGAGCCATGCACGAGTGGAGCGACGCAAACCTCGATTCGCTAGCCGCAGCGCCACTGGGATCTGTATGAGGCAAACGCCAACGAGCGGCGCCGCAGCCGCTCCTGCGACTCCGACAAGCCGGATGCTCACGACCATAAAGACCAGAGTCACGCAGCCATCCACAACGGCAGCAATCCCAAGCACCTTCTCGTGCCCGAGCGCGAAGGCCACTGCGTTGACCCCCAATGCATAGTGTCGCGCAACGACGTGGGCCGCAGCGAACAGGGATACGGCGCCCCCAGAGTACTGCGCCGGTCCCACCCACATACGGACGAATGGCTCATTGACAGCCATCGAAAGGCTCGCGACGAAGGTCGCCGAGAGTAAGACTGCCTGTTCGATCGCTAGCGAAACTCGTCGCAACCGCTCCGCGTCGTTCAACCCGATCAACTCGAACAAGCCAGAACGAGCACTCGTCAGGAGCTGCTGGGGAACTAGCGAAACGAACTGCGCCAGCTTGACCGTGCAGGAGTAGGCAACAACGGCCTCGGCGCCTACGACGTAGCCAATGACCAAGAGGTCAGACCCCATTCGCAACATGAAGGCGACGTTCCCCAGGGTAACCCACGTCGACCGAGACAACCACTCACGGACCACGCGCAGCTGCGGCAATCGAAAGAGTATCGGAAAGTCGATCCGGTAACGGCTCCACAGTCGGAGCGCGCTCGCAACGACGCGGACCACCTGTCCCGCCGCCCACCCCAAGCTCAAAGCGAACAACCCGGGCTGCACGACCACCAGAATTGCAGACACCGCAGAGGTAACGACCCATTGACCGAGTGTTAGATACCCTACGAAACGGTAGTCTTGGCGACCAACCAGGACCGCGTTGAAGACTCTGAAGGGAAACAGCGCTCCATAGGCGGCCAAGAGGAACGCGAGCCCCCCATCGTCCTTACCCCGCAAGAAGCTCACATGGCAGACGAAACAGGCCAAGAGGACAAGGGGAAGCTGCAAGAGCCCGATCCCCCAAACGGCCGTGCTAGCGCTCTCGCCGCGCGAACGTCCGGCGAGCTCCCGTCCGCGAGCGATCGCAATTTCCCGCGGGACCATCGCCATCACGCCGAAGTCGAGCATCGACAGGTAGCCCAGAATCGAGCTGCTCATCAGCCACAGGCCGTACTGACCCTCTCCTAGGAACCGCAGGTAGTAGGGTGTCAGGGCAAGGCCGCCGAGTGACATCGCCGCCTGATTGACGAAGCCAAACTTGACCGAGGTGATGAACTTGTTCGTTCGCGACACTACGACATCGCCTAGAGCAGAGTGATCGTAGCGAAGGTCCCCTGAGCGGACGTACTCATCGTCACGTCGAGCCGGGCCGACTCAGCCCAATTCGAAATGATCTGCTGTTCCCCGTCCCGGGCAGCGTCGTCGAGCAAGATCACAGTGTCCCTCGCCAGGCGCGCTTTCATTCGCGCCAAGAGACCCGCGCGACCGCCTCGAGTGCCGCCGGGGGGCCCGTCGCAAACGACGACAGCGAAGGGCTCTTCCCCATTCGTCACGGTCACGTCGTACCACTCGAACTCACCGAAATCTCGAAGCGACGACCACACCAGGCAGGTGCTGTCGAGGCCCAGTTCACGGAGGCTTCCCTCGATGCGCTCGAACCATTCTCTCGAATGCTCGAGAGTGGTCAGGCGAACCCCAGCGCGCTGTGCTGCTACCGCCAACGCAATTGTAGAGCACCCGGAGCCACACTCGAGGATAGGCCCCGACGCGCGACTAGCGCGCTGGAACGCCTCCACCAGATACTCCAGGTGCCCGGAGTAGTGTCCATTGCCCCATCCTCTCCTAAGCGCCGCCAAGGCCAATCGCGTACCGCGAGGGCCGAGGGGCCTTCGTAGCGCAAAGACTGCACTCCGAAGCAAGACCCGATTCCTCGCCTCTCGAAGTAGACCTTTGATCATAGATTGCTTCTCGTTAGCTCGTTTCGTGTACGCAGCGCTGAAAGCATAGTCGTCACGGCATCACCCTCAACGC
>JAEYVE010000211.1 GCA_023432025.1 Pseudomonadota bacterium | reverse complement strand
ACGGGGGAGCGTCCAGGTGAGCCTGAAAACGAGCGAGGCCAGCGCTCAGATCGAAGGGCACCTCGAACGTGCGCACCGCCTCCAAGTCCGCGCGGAGCTCGGCGGACGCCGCGGGATCCTCGAAGAGCCGCACCAGTTCGTCGTCCTGGCTCATGCCGACCTCCGTTGCGCTTCATCGAGCATGGATTGGCGAGCGTGCATGCGCATGAAGTTCTTGCGCGCGGTGTGCAAACGCGAGTGCACCGTACCGACGGGGATGCCGAGACCCGCTGCGATTTCTTCGCAGCTCTCGCCCTCCAGCTCGAACAGAACGAATACCACGCGCTGCGCTTCGTCGAGCGCGTCCAGCGCACGCTGCACGCGCTCGAGGCGCTGCTTGGTTTCTGCTTGCTCGCCGGCGTTGGGCGAATTCGCCTTGAGCTCTGGCGCTGCGTCCAGCTCGAGCTCTTCTTTGGCGCGGCGGTTTCGGCGACGGTGCGCTGACGCGACGCGGACCGCGATTTCCGCGAGCCACGTCGTGGGCTTCGCACGGTCGGGAATGAAGCCCCCACGGCGATGCGCGACTACGAACACCTCTTGCACCAGATCGTCTACTTCTGCCCCTCGCACGCCTAGACGCCATAGGAACCGCGCGACGTAAGCCGCGTGGTGGCGATACAGCTCGCCTGCGTCGAGGGGGTGCAGGGGCCCGTCAGTCATGGCCCAACGTTCTACCTGGGGATTCATGGCCGCACCCGCAAAAAGGCTTCTAGAAAAGTTCACGTTTTTCGGGGGTGCGTTTTGGGGCCGGCGCGCCGCGCGTTTTGACCCACAAGTCGCGCGCTCGTCGCCCGAAAAATCAGCTGGATCTGGAGGTCTCGGGTCGCCCGGCTGTCGCTTCCACGACGCGGATCGCCCCCTTTGTCCAGGTAGGCGGGACGGCTACGCTGGCGCCGGTGGCTCGAGTCGGGCGTTGGCTGCTCTTGCTCCTCGTGGGCCTTTCGGACCCAGCGTTGGCGGCGACCCCCTCCTCGCGCTCCGGTGTTCGCTCGCCGGATGAGCAGGCGCCCGTGGCGCCGCTTCCTCTTCCACCCGCGCGTGAGCCACGCGGGCCGCTCCCCAGTCCGCCGCCCAAGCCGCCCGCGGAGCAACCCATTCCGCGCGCGCTGCGCTTGTACGCGCCGCCCGACTGCATCGACGAGCAAGCGCTCGTGCGCTCCATCGCGGATTGGATTGGAGTGGGCACGCTGCCCATCACTTGGGCGATCGTCGTCAAAGTCGAAGGCGCCGAGGTGGAGTTTGCGATCTTCGAGGTGGGGCGTTTGGTCGCGCTGCGACGTTTCGAAGGGCTTCGCGGGGGCTGCAAGGACGCAGAGACCGTGCTCGGCGCTGCTTTGGGGCTGTCGCTCGAGTCGCTCATTCAACGTCGTCGCGAGCAGGCGCCGACGACGCTCCCGTGGCCAGCGCCGGATCCCACCCCAGCGCGTCGCGTCGTTCTTCGTCCGCGACCTTTCGTCACCGCGCAAGCGACCTTCGCGCTCGGCATGCTGCTCGAGCCGGCGTGGGGCGGCGGAGTGTATCTCGGCGTACCAGAAGGCTTGCACACGTGGTCACGCTTGGGCGTGGTCGGCCTCTTGGCGCAGGATGCTCACATTCCGCTCATCGAAGAGAAAACGGCGCGCATCTCCAGTCGTCTGGTGGCGCTCCACTTCGGACAGTGCTGGAGCGACGACGGCGAGCGCTTGCGCACGTCGGGGTGCGTGGAGGCTTTGGGCGGAGCGCTGAGCGGGGTGGGGCGCGGAGACGTGCGCCCCTTGGACGCGACGCTTCCGTTCGTCTCCGTTGGGGCGGGGGCTACGACGCGGCTCGAGCTGTACGGTCCGCTCGCCTTGACGTTGGCCGGCACGCTGCACGTGAACGTGGTGCGCCCGACATTTCGACTGCAAGATCCGAGCGGCCGCGTCATCGACGTACGTCAGCCGTCGGAAATTGGTCTCACGGCTCACGCCGGCGTGACGTGGGTCTATCGATAGTGGTGCGATCCAGCCGCAAGTAACCCGAGCGAAGCAGGTCCGCGAGGTGACGCAGGGTTTGCATGCGCGAGAGCGGCGAGAGATCCAGCGCTTCTTCCACGGTCATGTGGCCGTCCACGCGCGAGAGCAAGAATGCTTGATGGGGGGAAAGCGGAGAGACGCCGGACGGCACTTCTCCGAGCACGATGGCCGCGTCGAGACGCCCGATGACCCGCTCGAAGATGCGCTCCAAAACGCGAGTGTTGGCCTCGACTTGCTGCTTGACCTCGGCGTGCGTGCTGAGCTCGTCTGCGATGGACAGCGCCGACTCTGCGTAGCTGAGCGCGAGCTCCGGCGTGTCCAAGCCGAGCTCTTGGTGCGCGCGCGCGATGAGGTCCCGCACCGTGGTGGCGGGATCTTTTTTGCTCCACGACGTGGAGCGCCTGGCTTGCGGTTGCGCGGGGCCGGTCGTTGGCGGCGGCTCACTCGGCACGTGCAGCCCCTCGGGGCGCGGTGCGTGGCCCTCCGACACGGAGTCCAAGCGGCGGCGGGGCGGCTGCGAATAGCGGCCGGGCTCTTCGAAAGCCCCAGGCACGGAAGAGAGGTGCGGCGCGGGGTTCGGCGGCAAAGGCCCCACGAGGCTCGGCGAGTGGGGCGGCGAGAGCGAGGCTGACGGGCGCGGAGACGGCAGCTCTCTTTGAGGCGAGAGGCTCGGCCGAAGCGAGACTCCGGCAGGTGATTTCGACGTGCGCTCGGCGGGCGGAGCCATGGTGGCCTCGTCCCCGCGAATGGGAGGCTCACCGACGCGGGCGGGCACCCGCTCGAGATCGCCCGCCCGAGGATCGCTCAACCTCTGATCCCGTGGCGGCGTGGGGCGCGCGGGGAGCGCGCCGCGGAGGCCGGTGAGGGCAAGCCCGCGCTCGGCCTCTCCACGAGCGGCGCTCGGCGCTGGCGGCGACGAGATGGCGGGCGGAGCGGACGGTGCTCCATGCGACGGCACCGCGTCGGAAGAAGATGTCCCTTGCGGCGGGTGGCTGCCGAGAGGCGGCGGGCTGCTCCGACGGGGGACCTGCCACTCCGTTCTCGACACCTCGTTCAGCGCGTCCGCGCTCAAGGCGTCCGCGAAATCCGCGATGCTCGGAAACCTCTGCTCGGGGTGCTTGGAGAGCGCACGCAGCAACGCGGCGTCGATGGAGGCGGGAATTTCCGGACGAAGCACCGAAGGAGGTGTGGGCGTGTCTCGGATCACGCGCTGAAGGACCTCCATCACCTCGCTCGCGGCAAAGGGCAACGTTCCCGTCAGCATTTCGTAGGTGATGACCGCGAGCGCAAACTGATCGCCGCGGTGATCCACCAGCGCCGTTTTGCCGAGCGCTTGCACCGGCGCCATGTAGTCCGGCGTGCCGAGGATATCGAACTCACCGGTCAAGCCGCGGCTGTGCCCGGCACGTTTACTGATGCCGAAGTCCAACAACTTGACGAAGACCCGATCGGAATCGAGCAAGAAGATGTTGGCGGGCTTGAGGTCCCGATGAACGATGTCCGAACGGTGCGCTGCGCTGAGTCCGGAGGCTGCCTGCGTGGCAATGAGAATGGCCTCGCTGATGGGCAACATGCCCTGCTCGAGTCGGGATTCCAGGCTGCGACCGCGCAGCAGCTCCATCACGAGAAAAGGCTGCCCCTGCGGCGTGGTATCGAAGTCCACGACCTGGACGATGTGCGGGTGTTCGAGCTGGCTGACGATTTCCGCCTCTCGCTGGAACCGCGCCAAGGCGTTGGCGTCCTGCGAGAGGTGCCCCGCCATGATTTTTACCGCGAGCGCGCGATGCAGGCGCACGTGCTCTGCCTCGTACACCATGCCCATGCCGCCCGAATCGAGTTGGCGCAGGACGCGATAGGCGCCGCCCAAGATCTGACCAATCAGATCCGAGCGTTGCGCGTCTGCGGCTTCGATAGACGGATGCATGACCCCAAGCGTGTCGCAGAAGTTACTTCTGCCAGGGGTAACCGGTCGAGGAGATTGATTAGTTAAACTGTCCAGCCCCGTTGAAGTTTCGTGGGACGGAGCGGATGATCTCGGGTTCGCGCGCGAGTTGCTGGAATTCCTTCGATATTTCCAGCCGTTGCGGTGAAGGCGGAGGTCGGCCATGACTGGCCGGATGGTCAGCGGATCCGGGCGAATGGCTCGTTGGGGCCATCGCTTCGCGCCTCCGGGTGTCGCTGGCGAGGTTCCCGGCCAGCAAGCCGCTCCTGCCTGCAGCCCCGGCGACCTCGACTCCGAGCGTGGGGGACCGGGGCTGGCGGCGGAGCAACGCTGTCGTGGGAGTCGTTGACCAGGTTGGCCGCAGGCCGTACGGGCGTAGTGTGTGCACGCGTGAGCTACGAGGAGGCGCTCTTGGGTGGCGCCTGCTGACGAGAGCGCTGCTCGTGGCAATGCTCTGGACGGTGGTCGGATGCGGCCCCGACGTGCGCGTGAAGTCCAGCTTCGATCCGAATGCGGAGCTCGAGCGCTACCACACGTTTGCCATGCTCCTGCCGAACAAGGCGGTGCGCACCGGTCCGGAGGTGGACCCATTTGCGATGCAACGTCTCCGGCAGTTGACGTACACGAGCCTGCGCGCGCGAGGCTTTCGCGCCGTTCCTCGTGCAGAGGCGCAGCTCTTGGTCGGCGTGCAAGCGGCAGTGCGTGGTCGCGTGGACGTCTCGCCGCGCCCGTTCAGCTACGGGCGTTATTATGGTCCGGCGTGGGGCTACCCGTACGGGGGCTACGACGTGCGCGAGTACGATGAAGCCATCGTCGTGATTGATCTGGTCGACGCCGAAACGAACTCCGTGGTGTGGCGGGGGACAGGAACGCGCACCGTGTCCGGACGCAGTACGGATGAGCAGCTGCGCGTCGTCGTCGACGAGATTTTGGCGCAGTACCCGCCGGACGACTTTCTGGTTCGAGGCGACGAGTGAGCCGCCCGGTGCGTCGACGAAGGGGGCCACTGCGCGCGAATTCGCCCGCGGGGCAGCTGGTCGAAGAAGAGCTGGTCGTCGAAAAAATCGTCCCTGGCGGGCGCGGCTTCGGGCGTCTTTCGGACGGCCGCGCAGCGATGATCGATGGCGGCTTTCCGGGAGATCGCGTGCGGCTCTGCGTGACCGACGCACGCGGCGCTTACGTCGAAGGGCGGGCCGAGCTCATCCAAGCCGGCACGCCGCGCGTCGAGCCGCCGTGCGCCTGGGCTTCGCGCTGTGGTGGCTGCGATTGGATGGCTTTGTCGGTGGACGACCAACGCCGGCTCAAGCTCGATTTGGTGCGCGAGGCGCTTCGACGCACCGCGGGGATCGCGGAGCTGCCGGGCGGGCTCGAGCTGGTGAGCGCGGGGCAGCCGCTGGGGTACCGGAGTCGCATTCGCCTGCAGGTGGACGGGGGCAAGATCGGCTTTTACGCAGCGGGCTCGCGTGAGCTGGTCGAGGTGGAAAGTTGCCTCGTGAGCAGCGCCGAGCTCCAAGAGGCGCTCGCTGCGCTTCGGAGCTTCGCGCGCCGTCACGCTCCAGCGGTGTTCGAG
>JAEYVE010000154.1 GCA_023432025.1 Pseudomonadota bacterium | reverse complement strand
CTTGGCGAGCTCGAGGTACGTGTCGGTGAAGTGCGTCCAGAAGAAGCTCTCGGTGTCCTGGAGCGCCTGGGCGAAGTTGAAGTCTTCCTGCGACTCCGTGGCGCGCTTCACCAGCTGGCGCAGCTTTTCCACGAACGCGCGGTCGAGCTCGTGGGTGATGGGACGCACTTCGCCGGAGTGGCTGAGCACGAACTTGGACGCGTTGAAGAGCTTCGTGACGAGGCGCTTGCCAATCTTGAAGATCTTGTCGTCGAAGGCGGTGTCGGCGCCCAGGCGAGCGCTCGCCGCCCAGTAGCGCACCGCGTCCACGCCGTGTTCGTCGAAGAGGTGCATGGGCGTGATGACGTTGCCCTTGCTCTTCGACATTTTCTTGCGGTCCGGATCCAGGATCCAGCCGCTGATCACCACGTTGTGCCACGGCACCTTGCCTTCGTGCAGGTGAGCCTTGGCGATGGTGTAAAAGGCCCAGGTGCGGATGATTTCGTGGCTCTGCGGGCGAATGTCCGCGGGAAAGAGCTTGTCGTGGCGCTCGCCGTCCAGGAGCCAGTTGGAGCCGATTTGCGGCGTGAGCGAGCTGGTGAACCAAGTGTCGAAAATGTCCGCCTCGCCCACGAAGCCGCCCGGCTGATTGCGCTGGGCCTCGGTGTAGCCCTCGGGCACGTCGCTCATCGGATCGACGGGGAGCTGCGACTCCTTCGGCAAGAGGAGCTTGTCGAAGTCCGTCGAACCGTCCGCCTTCACGCCGAACCAAACCGGGATGGGCACGCCGAAGTAACGCTGGCGCGAGACGCACCAATCGATGCTCAGGTTGTCCGTCCAGTCGCGGTAGCGCGCGTGCATGAACTCGGGGTGCCAGTGAATTTCACGGCCCTTTTCGAGCAGCTGCGCCTTTTTGTCCAAGAGCCGCACGAACCACTGACGCGTCGACAAGAACTCGAGCGGGCGGTCGCCCTTTTCGAAGAACTTGACCGCTTGCTGCACGGGCTCGGGGTCCTTTTGGAGCGGCGCGCCGCGGCCCGTGGCGCTCCCGGCGGGGTCACGAAGGAGCTCCACGATCTTGGTGCGCGCCTGGTTGACGGCCTTGCCGACGAGCTCGGCGTACGCCTTGTTCGCGGCCGCAGCGTCGAGGCTCGGGTAGCTCGCGTCGCCGAAGGTGACGGGCTCGAGACGACCTTGTTTGCCGATGATCTGACGGAGCGCGAGCTTTTCCGTGCGCCACCAATGCACGTCGGTTTGGTCGCCGAAGGTGCACACCATGAGAATGCCGCTGCCCTTCTCCGGGTCGGCGAGCTCGCTCGGGAAAATCGGGACAGGCGCCTTGAACAGCGGCGTCACGGCATTTTTCCCGAAGAGGTGCTTGTAGCGCTCGTCGCTGGGGTGCGCCGTCACACCGACGCACGCCGGCAAGAGCTCCGGACGCGTCGTCGCGATGACGAAGCTCTCGCTCGACCCCTCCACGCCGAACTCGATGTGATGGAAGTGGCCCTGCTTCGGGCGATCTTGCACCTCGGCCTGCGCCACGGCGGTCTGAAAATCCACGTCCCACATGGTGGGCGCGAACGTTTGATAGGCGTGGCCTTTGCCGTGCAAGTCGAGGAACGAGAGCTGCGCGAGCTTGCGGCAGCGGTCGTCGATGGTGGCGTACGTTTGCCGCCAGTCCACGCTGAGAGCCAGGCGCGTGAAGAGGTCCTTGAACGCCTGCTCGTCCTTTTCCGTCAGCCGATGACAGAGCTCGATGAAGTCCGGGCGCGACAGCTGTCGCGGCGGCTCCTTGTGCTGGGCTTCGGTCGCCTCCTGGAGCGACTGAGCGCCGTCGAAGTGCGGCGCTGTCGGCTCGCAGCGCACGTGGAAGTAGTTTTGCACGCGGCGCTCGGTGGGCAGGCCGTTGTCGTCCCAGCCCATCGGGTAAAAAATGTTGAAGCCGCGCATGCGCTTGTAGCGCGTGATGACGTCGGCGTGCGTGTACGAAAACACGTGCCCCACGTGCAAAGAGCCGGACACGGTGGGCGGCGGCGTGTCCACCACGAACGTCTCGGCGCGGCTCTTGGACGCGTCCCAGTGGTAAATGCCAGCGCGTTGCCACGCCGCGTCCCACCGTTTTTCGGCCTCGGCGCTCTCGAAATGCTTTGCCAGCGCGCCAGGATCGACAGTCGAAAAAGTCTTTGCGTTCGTCATCGGCGGACCCGAAGGGGGCAAGCTATGTCGCGAAAAATGAGCCTCCTCGCAAGCCCGGCGGCGGGGGGCGGCGAGACGCGCTCCGAGCCGCCCGAAAAGACGCTTCGAATCCGGGGGGACGGCTCCCCACGGCGTCATCCGTCCGCTCCCGCGCTGGGGCAGAGGGAGGCTGTGAGCGCCAGTAGCCGGCCTCACTGAGGACGGAACGCACTCGGATAATGCGTCTGCGGGGCACGACGAAACGTCGTGCGCCATCACGTTCGCCACGGCTCATCACTCGGAGGAGAGCGAAAGCGGGAGCCGGCGCCGGCGAAGCGGGGCGGCCTGGCCTGCGCTCCCGAGGAGAGCCGCGTCCCCGCGTTTCGGGCGGCGCTGCGCTGCGGCGCTGCGGCGCTTCGCTGCTGTTGCCGCGATGCAGACGATGAGTGGGTCGGGGTGAGAGGATTTGAACCTCCAACGTCCTGCACCCAAAGCAGGCCCTCTACCAAGTTGAGGTACACCCCGAGCGCCTCCTCGAGAGGAGGCCGGCGGCTAGTTAACAACTTCGGAGGCGCCCCGCTAGGGGGCTCCGGTGGTTGTGGCAGGTTCGCCCGCGCCTCTCCCGGAGCGTTCGCACATGCTAACAGTCCGTCATGTTGCGATGGGTCGGGTTGGCTTGGCGCGGCGCGCGAGCGGCGCTCGTCGTGCTGGCCGTGGGCGCTTGGCTATCTTTGGTGGACGTGGGGGTGGCGCGCACTCGGGGGGTCGGAGTTGGCGCGAATCCGCTGCCGGTTCTGTTCTTGGAGCACGTCCTGGTCACGTTGGTCCTCGCAATCGGGCTTTTTCTCGCGGCGCTCGTGGCCGAGCGTGCTTGTCTCCGCTGGGGAGGCTCGCCTTGGCGGCGAGCGGTGTGCTGGTCGGTGGTGTATGGCGTCGCGGCCCTCGTACCCGCCGTGCTGATGGGCAATGAACTCGGACGTGGGGATTGGGTCTCTCAACGCTGGTTCGCGCCGGTCGTTCGAGCGGGGATTCCGACCACGGTGATCCTGAGCGTCATGGTACTCGCCGGCCATGTCGGATGGCGGCCGCGGGCGCCGTTTTGGCCCTACGTTTGGCTCGGCGGCACCATCGCTGGGAGCTACCTGAACGGCCGTTTGTTCGTCGGCTACTATTCCGCCTTTCATCTGGGCGTCCACGCCTTCGTCGTAGCGCTCTCTTTGGCGGCGTTCGCGCGGCTCAGCGGCGCACTCGAACGCTGCCGGTGCGGCGCGCTGGCCGCAGTGCTCGCATGGACCTGCGTATTGGGGGCAGCCTGGGGAGGCCGAACCTTACTTCCAAGAACGCGCGAAGTGGCTCTCCGAGTCTCTCCTGCCTTGGCGATTGCTGTCCCGTGGTTGGTTCCTCGCGCAGACAGAAACGTACTCCGTTCGGCGATCTTGGCTGATGCGGCGCCGCACGCTCGGACGTCGACCGAGCCCATTCAGCTCGGGCGAAAGCCAAAGAACGTCGTCGTCATCCTCGTCGACGCACTACGCGCCGACGCACTGAGCCACGGGCGCCGGGGTTCCACATTGGCGAGCCGAGCAGGCGATACTCCGTTCTTGGATCGCTGGCTCGCATCTGCCTATCGCTTCACGAGCGCATACGCGCAGGCAAGTCGCACGAATCGCTCGGTTCCTTCCGCGCTTCACTCCAGTGAACCCTTCGAGAGCCCCACAGAGCTCCATCTGCCACGGCCGGCGGCGCGCGCCAGGGAGCTGGGACTCTCTCCGATCGCCGTGCTTCCAGACTGGTATTTGCTCCCGAACTCCGGTGAAGCGGGTGCACTGCTTGATGGTTTCGATTCGGTGTCCACGTACCTGCGCTTCGGCTCGCAGGGCCAGTTCGTGCCATACGTGCGCCGCGCGCTCGACGAGGTGGGGGAGAAGCCTTTCTTCCTTTGGTTGCACTACTACGGCATGCATTGGCCGCATTTCATCGGCGAAGGGAAGGAGCACCCCGCCGGCGCCACTGCATCCGACATGTACCGCGCCGCGCTGCGCTTCATGGACGGACAGCTCGAACGGGTGGTGGAGGCGCTTCGAGCCAAGGGCGCTCTCGACGACTCACTCATCGTGCTCATGGCGGACCATGGAGAATTTCTAGGAGAGCGCGGACTGACGCGCCACGGGCAAGGGGTGGCCCCGGAAGAGGTGCATGTGCCGCTGGCGATTTGGGTTCCGGAAGCGGGGGGCGGAGACGTGGACGCCGTGTGCGGCAACATCGACGTAGTTCCCACGGTTTTTGAGCTCTTGGGTGACCAGAGCGGCGTGCGGGTGCGTGGTCGGAGTCTCGTCCCTGAGATGGCGACACTCGCGCGTGAAAGCGATCGCGCATTGTACGCTATGTCAGCCACCGGGGGCCGCAGGGCGCTGTTCACGCAAGAGCACGTGCTCCACTACGAGGCGGGGGGCGGCGTCTTCTCTCTCTACGACCGTGTTGACCGCGCCCAAGAGTCCGATCGATTCGGAGACGTCGCGGAGCTGGATGCGAGGCTCGTTGCGGAGTTCGTCCGCAGGAATCCTGCGCTCTTCGAGGAGCAGCTCGAGGACAACGAAACGCGCGCAGCACTCTTGGGCCGCCTCGTAGCTCCGCCGCATGAATTGTCGCTCGGACAGCTGGAATTCCTGCTCGAGCTAGCGGCGCTCGACCGCGGCGAGGAGGTCTTGGCGGTCGCTTCGCGCGTCTACGAGCGATCGAGCGAGACGGAACGGAAGCTTGCCGCCGTGGTTCGACTCCACCGCACCGACGAAAGAATGTGGGGCGCCCGGGCCACGGCCTTGCTGGCGTCGGCGCGTGGGAAGCCCGAAGAGGCGGTCATCGTGGGGGCTTTGATTCGAGCGGGCCTACGTAGTCTCGAGGGGGCGCTCGTGTCTGAACGGGTGAGCGAGCTGGCGCGTGAAGACTGCACGAGCCGGCTGAACGGTGCGTGGCTCGTCCTCGCCGGCGCACAGCGCGATTTCGCACGAATCGGTGAGGCGGCGCTCTCGGCGCAGCTGGACTGCGCGCTGCGTCGAGACTCCTCAGGGCGCGCCGGGGTCCTCGGGCGGGCCCTTTCAAGCGTCGGGCAACTGTCTCCCTACTCGCGGCCGGCGCTGGAAACCACGATTCTTCCACTCGTGGACCATGAGGACGATTGGGTGACAGTGGCCGCTGTGCGCGGGCTAGCGAGCGTTGGTGGGGATGTGACACGGAAGGCTCTTGCGAGCCGACTCGATGTTGGATGGCCGGCTCCGCAGACCGAGCGGCTCGTCGAGGGCGCGATACTCACCCTGGCACGCCTGGAAGGGGCGTCCCTTACCCCAAAGCTCCTGGAATGGGGAAAAATCGACGCGCGACGCTTCGCCGTGGTGCGCGCGCTCGCAGACGTGGGTGACGAGCGCTCCCTCCCATTCTTGGCGGAAAAGGTCGTCGGTAACCGCGCGATGAACTCGGCCACGGCTCGAGCACGTCGGACCGTGCTATCCCGCCTCCAGGCTCAAGAGAAAGCGAAGGTTGGCGCGAGCCGAGCAAATTGAGCAGCTCGCCGTCGTCCCTCAATCCGGGATTCTGATGAGCTTGACGTCCAAATGAATCGGCTCGCGATTCGAGACGACGAGCGCATCGAACGGAAAGTAGCCGGCCTTTTCGACCGTGATTCGGTGCTCGCCTTCCGGCAGACGAATGCCGCGCGCGCCAATGTAGGCGAGGGTTCCGATGTACTGCTCGTCGATGTAGACGAGCGCCGACTTCGGCGTCTGTGGGTCTCTCGCCATCGTCAGAGTGACGGCGGGTCGGAGGCCCCACGTGTGGCAGCCGGGGAGCGCGACCGAGCCCACGAAGAGACAAAAAAGCGCGGCCCAGCCGAACCGGGACGCAGGCGAGGTGCTCCGGGTCGTTCGCGAGGTGCTCCTCTGGCTCTCGTTCGCGAAGGCGCGGCTTGCGGGCTGATGCTGGCTCTCGTTCGCGAAGGCGCGGCTTGCGGCGTGATGCCGGGGTGCCGGGCGGTGCTGGCTCGCGGGAGCGACCGGAACATGCGCGACCGCGCCGAGACCCCAGCCACGAGGCGTGAGGCCTTTTCGTTTTTCTGCGGCATTCGCGGCGAATTCCGCAGAGCGTGCGCGCGGGTGAGCGGTCACTCCCATTCGATCGTGGCGGGCGGCTTGGAGCTGATATCGTAGGCCACGCGGTTGATGCCGCGCACCTCGTTGATGATGCGGGTGCTCATTTTCGCGAGCACTTCGTGGGGGATGCGCGCCCAGTCGCCCGTCATGCCGTCGGTCGAGGTGACGGCGCGGATGGCGCACGCTTCTTCGTACGTGCGGTCGTCGCCCATCACGCCCACGCTGCGCACGGGGAGCAGCACCGCAAACGCCTGCCAAATGGACTGATAGAGACCGGCCGCGCGGATTTCCTCTTGGACGATGGCGTCGGCGGCGCGGAGCGCCGCCAGCCGCTCTTCGGTGATTTCGCCCAGACAGCGCACCGCGAGCCCCGGACCCGGGAAGGGGTGACGCCAGAGCACGTCGTGCGGCATCCCCATGGATTCGCCGGCGGCGCGGACCTCGTCCTTGAAGAGCTCACGGAGGGGCTCGATGAGCTTCAACTTCATGCGCTCGGGCAGGCCGCCCACGTTGTGGTGGCTCTTGATGACGGCGCTGGGGCCGCGAACGCTGACGCTTTCGATGACGTCCGGATACAGCGTGCCCTGCACGAGGTACTTGGCGTTTTCGATTTTCTTGGCGTGCTCGTCGAACACCTCGATGAAGATGCGCCCGATGATTTTGCGTTTTTTCTCCGGATCCGTGACGCCTTTGAGCTCGCTCAAGAAGCGTTCACGTGCGTCCACCGGCACGAGGTTCAGGTGGAAGCTCTGGCGCATCATGGCCACGACGCTCTCGAACTCGCCTTCGCGGAGCAGGCCGTTGTCCACGAAAATGCACACCAGACGGTCGCCGAGCGCTTGGTGACAGAGCACGGCGGCCACGGACGAATCCACGCCGCCCGAGAGGCCGCAAATGACGCGTTCGTCGGGGCCGACCTGGGCGCGAATTTTTTCGATCGCCTCGTCCACGAAGGAGCCCGGCGTCCAGTTCGGCTCGAGCCCGGCCACGTCGAACAAGAACGCGCGAATGAGCTCGGCGCCGCGCGGCGTGTGCGCGACCTCTGGGTGGAACTGAATGCCGAAGTAGCGCTTTTCGGGGTCGGCGATCGCGGCGAGCGGGGCGCCCTTGCTCGAACCGATTTTGCGGAAGCCGGGTGGGATTTCCGTGAGCTTGTCGCCGTGGCTCATCCACACTTGGATGGTTTCGCCGGCCGAAAAGGGCGCGAAAATGCCGATGGGCTCGTCGATGGTGAGCTCGGCGTAGCCGTACTCGCGGTGGTCGCCCTTTTCGACTTTGCCGCCGAGCTGGTGCGCCATGATTTGCTCGCCGTAGCAAATGCCGAGCACCGGCACTCCGAGGTCGAGGACGCCGGGATCGCTCTTGGGCGATTTCGGATCGTAGACGCTGTCGGGGCCGCCGCTCAGAATGATGGCGGCGGGGTGGAGCGCCCTGATGGCGTCGAGCGACGCGGTGCAGGGGTGGATTTCGCAGTAAACGTGGCTCTCGCGCACGCGGCGCGCGATGAGCTGCGTGAACTGGGAGCCGTAGTCGAGAATGACGACGGACTTGCGGGAGACGGGCGCAACCATGGGGCGCGGGCTAGCACGGCAGGAGGTCCCACGAAAGTCTGACGCGGGGGGCCGGAACCGCCCGGTTCAGGGGCGTCATTTGCGCCGCTTCACTCGCACGACCAAGTGGCGGTCGGCCGCAAAGGCGCGGTGGAGCTCGTGAAGCCCCTCCAGCGTGACGGGCGTGGGCTTGCGGTCGAACCACAGCTGCACGACGCGGCCGCGGGGGCTCAGGTGAACGGCTTCGTCGGTGGCCGCTTGTTCGGCTCGCGCGAGCTCGGCGTCCCGCTTGGTGGCGGCGCCTTCGGCCAGTCGCGCCAAGAGCGCACGCGTCTGGGCAATCGCGGCGTCCAGCTGCTCCGGGAGCGCTCCCAGCTCGATCAAGAGGGCGCCGCTTTCGTTGCCCCCGAGCCAACGGGCTTCAGCCGTCGACACCAGGCCCGGCACGGTGAGGGCGCGCTCGAGGTATCCGCCGGGGCGGTTCAGCAGAAACTCCGTGGCTCGTCCGAGCTCGGTGGGCCCCGGCGCCCAGACGCTGACGTAGGCGCCTTCACGGACTTGGTCGTCAATGGTGCCGAGCGTCCATTGGCCTGCTTGCGGCGTCACCGGCGCGTCGCTCGGGCACGCTACGCCGCTTTCGCGGAGTGGCGCGAGCCAATCGGAGAGGGCCGCTGCGGCCGCTTCGGCTTGAGAGCCGTCCTCGTTCGCCAAAATCGCGAGCTGAAGCGGCCCCTGAGCGAGCGCGGTCCGCGCTCGCTCGACGTCGCTCGCCGACGTGGTGGTGACGGCCTTCCACGTGCCGAGCGGGGTGAGCGCGGAGGGGTGCCGACCGCTCAACGTTTCGAGCGCCAGCCAATAGCCGGTGTCGGCGCTGAGGCGGTGCTCGGCGGTCGTGCGCGCGTCGGCGACGACTCGCCCGTCCAAGGGATCCCCGGCCAAAGCGCGTCCGACGACTCGCGCAATGCGCTCGGCTTGCGCGCGCGGGGTTTCGCCTGCGAGGCGCCCGCCGTGAGCCAGAACGCCGACGCCCTCGGGCGTGAGCCACGGCTCCAGAACGACGGCGGTGTCACTTTGGCTCTGCGACGCCGCGCTAGCGATGCTGCGTACGGCCAGGCCGAGCGTGCCTGCTTCGTTTTCTGGCTCGAACCGCGTGCCACACGGGCTCGCGACGAGCAGCCACAGCTCCGCTTGCCCCTCTTCCACCCGAAACCGGTAGGGCAGCGTGCGCTCGCGCCACGCGGCTTCCGTTTTTCGGAGTGCTTCGGCCAGCGCTTGCCGTCCTGGTCTCCGATCCGTCTCCGGAGCGGCGAGCTCGACGAAGCGACGCGGTGGCCCGGACCCTTCGTCGTTGCGTACGGCGGCCCAAGCCGCGAGAGCTGCGGCGGCGAGCGGGTTGGTGGGCGCTAGCACGGCGAGCTCACGCTCGTGCCCCACGGTGACGGTCTCGCGAGCGCGTTCGACTTCGGCCGACGTCAAGAGCGCAGCCTCAGCGAGCTCGCTCGCCGAAAGACGTGCGTTTTCGTCGCGTCGCACCAGATCGAGCCGGAGGCATGCGCCGCGCGGGCGGAGCGTGGCGTCGGCGGTGGCCACTTCCCAGGGACCCAGGGCTTGCAAACGATGCCGCAAAGGGTGCGATTCGTCAGACAGAGCGCGCGCTACGGCGAGCGCTTGGCCCGCGTCGTCGAGCCGCCACGCCAAACGAAGCGAGCGCCCTGCGGGCGCGTCCACGACGGCCACTTCGTCGCGCTCGGGCCACGGATCCGCCGGCGCGCTCCCTTCTGGCCACGGCTCGTCTTCTGCACTTTGGAGCGCGGCGAGCAGCGGCTCGGTGCCCACCGCCGCCACGCCAACGCGCGGAGCCGCGTACGCCGAAGCTCGCCAGGTTTCGAGCTCGCCTGCGTCGAAAACACGCCTCGGGCGTGCTTTCGAATCGTCATCCGCGCCCAGCTCGCCCGAGCAGCGACCGACGAGCGAGCCTGTGCTCGTGCGCTGTCGGCGTTCGGTCACCCAGGCCTTGGCGAGCTCGAGGCCCGCCTCTTTCTCGCCGAGCGGCTTGGCCAGTGCTGCTCGCGTGGCGGCGAGAAATCCGAGCGCGTCGTCTGCGCTGGGGGCCTTTGCCGCCACGACCAGGCCCTCCGCGTGAGTTTGCAGAGAAACGTCGACATAGCCCGCCGCGCGCAAGCGGGCGTGCAGGAGCGCCCCGAGCGCCACCACGGCGTCGCTGCCGCCCTCCGGGAACACCGCCACCGCGAGGGCCCCGTGTGGATCTCCGCCCCGTCGTACCAGCTGGAGCACGGGGCGCCCGGTTCGCTCGATGACCCTCACGCGGTCCGCGGGAAGCTGGGGTGGCCGCGCCGAACGCGGCGGGCGGAGCTCGCCGGCCGGCACGGCTGACCGCCCGCCACACCCCACCAGCAGCGACGCTGCGAGCAGGACGGGGGAGAGGGGGGCCCAAAACGAACGCACGGGGCGACCTGTACCACAGGCGCCCCGTGCTTTGGTCTCCCGAAGGCTTCAGGCTGCCGCCCGCCCGCCCGCCAAGAGGCTTTCGAGGCGCGCCGTGATTTTGTGCTTCTTCGAGTAAACGGTCTTGACGCTGATGCCCATTTCCCGGGCCACTTCTTCCGGTTCCAGTCCCTCGCCGAAGTACAGCTCCACGAACTCGCGGTCGCGCTCGCTCAATTGGGCCATGAGCTGGGCCGCCACACCGGCTCGTTCGTGCAAGAGCGACATTTCGAAGGGGCTCGGGGTGTCCGAAGACAGACGCTCGGTCTCCGTCAGTGGCTCGGTGTTCGAGTCGCGGCGCAGCGAGCGCAGGTAGTCGTAGGCGGCGTGTGAAGCCAAGAGACCGAGCCAGGAGCTCAGCTTGCTGCCGCGCTCCGGGTCGAAGAGACGCAGCTTCTTCTTGTCGTGCGCCAGAAGCTGCAGGCAGAAGCGGGCGTAAATTTCGTCGACGTCGTCGGGTCCGGTGACGCGCGAGAAGCGGCTCAAGATTCGGTGAATGCAGCCGAGCACCACACGCGAGTACTTCGCGTCGAACGTTCGCCACGCCGCCGCATCGTCGGCCAAGAGCCGCGCCACCAAGGCACGCTCCGCAGCGTCGTCCGCAGCGCTCCGCGCCTCGATGGGCGCGGCCGCGGCGAGCCGCAAAGAGCCGAAGGCGGGCGGCGAGAGCGGGCGGACGGCGGGGCGGCAAACGGCGTACGTGGCGGACATGGCTCGAATCTCCTTCGGGTGCGGGCGCAATGTTGAGCGCCTCGAAAACCTCCAAGAGCACGAGCTGTGCCAGTGGTTATTTCCAGTAATTACATGTGGTTGGCGAGCGTAACACCCGGCCGGCACGTAACACGGGGACCGTCACTGTGACGCTCCGCTGGGCGGGCAAACACGTTCTCCTTGGCGGGCGCCAAGGGCCAAACGGCGAGGACCGACAGCGGCAGCCTGGGTACGCCGGAGACCGCTCGCCCTTCCTTGGAGACGGGGCGTTGGGGGAGCTTGCAGCTTTCGGGGCGAAGCTGGGGGTTGTCGTCCGGCGCGGCTCCGGACGACGTGATACGCTCGGGGTGTTGGCTCAGCGCGTCTACGCCCTCTTTTTGCTCGCAATGGCTCTGGTGCGGAGTCTCTTCCTGCGCCTGGTGCGGCGCGGGGACGGCGTGACTTTGTTCCGGACGAACTACGACGCGGACGGCCTGCCGCCGGTCACCGACGACGAGCGAGCCGCGATGGCCGGTTTCGGTCGGTGCATCGCGTGCGGGGTGTGTGATCGCGGTGAGAGCGAACGGATCCGCGCTTCGGGGGGCGGGTATCGTGGGGTGATGGCGCTGGTGCTGGCGGCTTCGCGCTCGATGCCGGACTATCGCGCGGCGGCCTACGGCTTTGGCTTCGTGCCGCTCGAGGTGCTGCGGGACAAAGAGCGCATTTGTCCCGGGCGTGTACCCATTGCTCGGATGGCGGAGTTCGTCCGTGCCAAAGCCGACGAGGTGGGGGGAGCGCTGCCTTTGCCGCCGCGCATCGAGTCACTGCCGCCAGCGCGTCTCCTCACGCGCGAAGAAGCTGCGACCCCTTCTCGCTGATTCGGTGCCGGGCCGCGGTTACCGGTGGGCTAAAGGGCCTATTTGACGCGGCGGAGCTGTGCGCCGACGGCGAAGGCTGCCAAATGGCCGCTTTCTTCGGCGACGTACACGTTGCAGCTTTCGTCGACCTGCAAGAGATCCGGGATGAGATCACAGGGCAGAGCGCCAATGAGCTCTCCGTCTCGCGGACGAACGACCTGCACTTCGTGTTGGGGCACGAACAGCGCTCCGCTGCGCAAGACCGGCTCCAGGCGCCTCGGTTGATCGGCGTCGACGTGACGCGAGAAGACGTGGCTGTAGCGGATGGCGCCGGTCGCCGATTCCAAGCAGAGCAGCGTCCCCGCGGCGCTGTTGGCGACGACGCTGTCTTCGACGGCGAGCCAGGACGTGGTGGGGGAGCCGAGGCCAGGCTCGTGCTCCCAGGTGACCTCGCCTTCTTCGATGGACACGCCGAGCGCGCCCACGCCGCGCCGGTCGCGCGTGGGGACGACGACGTGTTTGCCCGCAACGAGCGGCACCTGACCGAAGACGGGCTGCTCGTCGATGTCCGCGCTCCAGCGAGCCTCTCCGGTCCACAAATCGAGATGGTGAAGGCGCGCAGCGCCGACAGCGCTCGAGGAAATGGCGAAGGCGCTGCCGTCAGACACCGCGATGTCGCCCGTGAAGGGCAAACGATCGCGGAACTTCCAGACGACTTCCCCCGTGCTCACGTCGAGGGCCTGCAGAGCGGAGTCTCCGCCGCTGACGAGTACGAGCTTGCCGGCGCGACGCAGCCGGAACGTTGCGGGGCGACGCGCACGATGTCGCCAGCGCACGTCTCCGGACACGAGATCGACGGCGGTGATACTGCGGTCGCCTTCGGCGACGAGCAACATGCGGGGGAGGCCGGGGGTGTTGACGAGCGCGCCAGCGGCTCCGCCGCCGGCGCGCGGCGCGAGACGCGTCACCGAACGCACCTCACCCGTGGCGAGATCGTGCATGCGGAGGCGCCCGTCGGTGTGGATGCGCGCCACGCCGACCGGGGTGGCGACCGTCGCCGCGCGGTCGCTCGGTGCGCGCCACGCGATGGAGCCCGTACGAGGGTCCAGGCAGGCAATTTCGCGGCTGGAGCCGACGATGAGGCGATCTCCACACAAGAACGTCGAGCGCAGATCGAGGTTGGGCACGGTGGCGACCCAACGAGGGGTGAAGCGCATCCGGCCCCCCTGACTCCAGAGGCCGTCCGCCTTGGGGGCCACGCTGGGCAGACCGAAGCTTCGGTAAGTGTCAGGCTCGTGGTTCGTGAGCGTGTCGTCCGCGCGCACGTCGTCCAAGCGCTCCAAGAGCACGCGCGAGCTCTCCAAGAGCACCGCGAGGCGCAAATTGCTGGACTGTGCGGGGTCGTGGGCCGTCACTCGATCGGCGAATTCGCGGGCGAAGCGCGCGATGGCTTCGACGAACGAGGCCGCGTCCAAATCCGGCAGCGTGAGCGCTTCTGCGGCGTCGTTTCCACTCGGGGTCACCGTGAGGGCCACGGGGCCATCGCCGGGGCCGCGGCGTACTCCGAGACGAGCGCCGTCGAGGTGCACGCGACGAAACACGGGGCGCGCGGATTGCCACGAATCCAGCACGTCCTCGGCCATCCAAATCAAGCGCTCGGTCAGCAGAAACAGCTGCGCGCGCTCGAGCGAAATGCTGCGCCGCCCGGCGTTGAAGCGAAAACGTCCACGCACCAGGAGCGAGTGCAGATCTGCGCGCTCGACCTCGGCGCCGCTCGCGCGGGGCGGCTCCTCGGCGCGGAACGCGGCCGTCGCGGAAATGGTGATGCCGCCGACCGCCTCGGGCTCGATGCGGTCCTGAACGAGACGACGCGGAATTTTCTTGGCGCTGAGGGGCGCCGAGCGAAGGACGCTCCGTGCCGACTCGAGGAACGAGACCACGTTGCCCGGCAGGGACGTGGAAAGAGCCGCATCCAGCGCCTCCAAGACGCCGCGGGCAAGCTCGCTGGTTTCCACGCGTCGCTCGTGGACTGCGACCTCCGGGCAGGGTCCCGCGCGAAAGACGCTGAGCAGCGTGTACTTGCCGTCCGTCTCGAGACCGAGCTCCCACGCTTGGTCGTCGCCACAAATTTGGGCGGTCGCGCGCGGACGACGACCAGCGGAGAGTGATGCTACCGCATGGCCCAGCTCCGAGAGGAGCGCGTAGCCCTGCGTTTCTCCCACGCGGGCAGTGATGTTCACCCCGTCGACCACGATGTCCAGGAGACCCGCCAGGGGCTCGAGGGGAGAGCGGGTCGAGGGGGCCGGCCGAACGACGACATGGATCGCTGACATCCGTGGCAATCCTAGAAATTCGAGAGGATGGAACCCCAACTTTCAACCGAGATCGCCACGGAGTGGACAGCTTCGCGGCGAGAGGCTAGGCGGCCCTTCGTGGGCGGAAAACGGTCGGAGCACCGCCAAAGCCAGGGATCGCAGGCTGCTTCGGAGCCATTTCGGTGGAGCGGCCGCCCGAGGAGCCGGTGAAGGGCTCAGTATCCGCCAAATCGAGCTTCTTGGGAGGCGTTCTGGCGTGCCTGGTTGCGTTTCCGTTGTCGTTGTATCTGTGGGGATTCAGCGTCGACGACGCGCTGATCCCGACGCGCGTCGCGGCGCATGTGCTGGACGGGCTCGGGCCGCGCTTCAACGCTGGAGGTCCGGTGACGGACGCCGTGACTCCGCTGGGCTTCGCAGAGTGGCTGGCGGCGTTGGGGGCGGTCTGGGGGGCGGAGAGCAACCTCGAGCTCTTTCAGGTGGCACGCTGGAGCGGGCTCGGGGCGGCTCTGGCGAGCGTGGTCGTTCTAGGCAGTGACCTCGCGCACGGACGAGGGCGATGGGGACGGCTCGTGGCGTTCGGCGCACTCGGGACTTGTGTCCCCCTGGCCGCCTGGGCCGGGGCGGGCCTGGAAACGCCGTGGGTGATGCTCCTGGCGACTTGGGCGCAGCGAAATCGACGCGGCGCTGAGCTGGCTGCGGGGCTCGCCGCGGCGCTGCGTCCAGAGCTGGTGCCCTGGAGCGTGGCGCTGCTGGTCGTGCGCGGAACGTGCGGCGCCGAGGCTTCCGAGCGGTGGCGACGGGCGGCCCGGGGGGCGGCTTGGGCGCTGGGACCGGCCGCGGTCGTCGCGACGATTCGCTGGATTTCGTTTGGCGTCGCGGTGCCGCTGTCGTCGATCGCCAAGGAGCCGGATTTTGCTCACGGCTGCGCCTATGCGTTGGGCGGCGTGCTGCGGTCGGGGCCATTCTGGCTTTTGGCTGCGCCATGGTGCGTCGCGCGCGTCGTGCGTGGAACGGGCGAAGACGAACGCAGAGTCGAGCTCTTGGCCGTGCTCGGGGCCTCCGGGGCGCACGTCGTGGCGCTTGTGTTGGCCGGAGGCGACTGGATGGCGTTCTTTCGTCTCTTCGTTCCGATTTTGCCCGCCACGCTATGGGCGGGCGCCGAGCTGGATTTCTGGGGCAAAGGACGCTGGCGCGCGCCTGCGCGCGCTCTGCGGCTAACCTTGGCCGTCGCTTGTGGTGCGCTCCTGGTTGCAGAGTGGGGGGCCGACGCACGTCGTGTCGTGTCACGTCGACTCGATCTCATCGAACGAGCAAAACCAGCGCTCGCCTCCGCAAGGCGTGTTGCGGCGGTGGACGTGGGCTGGGTGGGAGCAGCGACGACGGCGGACGTGGTGGATCTCGCGGGAGTCACGGATCCACGGATTGCGGCGCTCACGGGAGGCCACACCACCAAACGCGTCTCCGCGGGCCTCCTGGCCGCCCGCGACGTCGACACGTTGGTCTTTTTGGTGGAATGGAGCGCGCCGAGTGACCGGTGGAGTGACGCTCGTTTTCGGTACGGCGTGGAAGCGCGCCTGGCGTATCGGGCGGAGGAAATGGGCTACCGCCTCGTGGAGCGTCTGTCGCTCGCGGGCACGCCGTGGCACTACGTGGTTTGTCGGTTGCCCTGACGAACCCGGCGGGGCGGATTTTGCGTCCTCTCCGAATGACGAACGGGGCGCTACGCCGAAACGCGCTGGTCTTCGACCGACGAGAGAGCGCGCAGCGCTTCCCGCAGCGCGCGCGCGTCCGCAAAACGCTGATTGGGCCACGGAGCGAGGAGCTTTTGAATGATGGCGCGAAAACCTGGCTCGATGGTTGCCAGCTGCTCGAAGCTCGACTGAACCGCCGCAGGAAACCCGAGCGGCCCCGCCGCACCTTCTGCGGGCTCCTCCACGGGGACCCACCGTAAGAGCGGCGGTGGCTGCCCCGTGAGGGCTTCGTAAAACACACCGCCGACGGAGTAGAGGTCGCTCCGGCCATCCACGACGCCGCCTTCTTCTTGTTCGGGTGCCATGTAGCCGGGCGTGCCGAGCGCAAAACCGGCGCGAGTGAGGCGAGTTTCTGCCCAGGCAATTTGCGCCACGCCGAAGTCCACGAGCTTGAGCCGCACTCCGCTGTCGGGCTTCTTTGCCAAGAAGAGGTTGCTCGGCTTGATGTCGCGGTGCACGACGCCCGCAGCGTGGACAGCCTCGAGCGCGTCACAAATTTCGAGCGCGATGTCCAGGAGCTCACTCGGCGTGAGCGGCCCCGAGCGATCGATGCGCTGAGCCAAAGACTCGCCGTGTAGGCGCTCCATCACGATGTAGGAAACCCCTGAAGGCAAATGACCGTCGTCGAGAATTTCGACGACGTTGGGGTGCCACGCGAGGCCGAGCGCGTCTGCCTCTCTACGGAGACGATCCGCGGCGAGCGAATCATGAGCGACAGCGGTCTTGAGCAATTTGATGGCGACCTGGCGGCCGTCGGAAATGCGCACCGCCTCCCAGACCGCCCCTGTGGCGCCAAAACCAATTTGTTCCCCAATGCGGAATTGACCGGCGATGAGCGTGCCGCTTTCGAAGCTGTCGCCGTCCCGCTGCTCGCGCAGCTCCGCGGCTCGTTCGAGCGTTTGGATTCGCAACATTTGCGCGCGTGCGTGCGCACGCCCCTGAGCGTGCCGGCGGGTGACCCAGCCGGCCATAAGGCCGACCGTTGCTCCCGCCGCCAAGGACCCGAGCCAAGACCACGGCCCCATCTGCAGGGCAGATCCCAGAGGGAAAGTGACCGAGACTCCGAGCAAGCTTCCGAGCGACGCCGCGTTCACGAGCGGCGGCGCCCATCGCGCCTCGAAATAGGTTCCGCCCTCGTCGGGGCAATGTTCGTAGGTGACGGCTGCCGGAGGGCACCCAAAAAGTCGAGGCACGCTGGCGAGCTCGGCCAGACGAGCTTCCGTGACATGATCGATGTCACGGAAGCTCAGGCCGCGCGCCAGCGCGGCAAAGCCGCGCCACGAGTGATTTCCGAGCGCCTGGGTCGTCCATTCTTGGCGCCCGTGCCGTTCGCCGCTCATGGAGTCCAGCTGCCGGTAAACGTCCGCGACCGACGTGGCGCCGCGCAGCGGCCGCATCCACACCCCGAGGTTCTCTCGGTGCATGTAATAAGGCGACGTGCGGAAGATGGACCCGGCGCCAGAGAGCCGTTCGAACTCCGCGAGCGTCCGACACCACGAGTCGAACGGAACGAAACGCGTTTCGTCGTCGAGCCAATCGACGGCCATTCCTGCACGTGCAAGAAACTCGTGCGCCGCCGCTCGGCCCCTTTGCTCCAGCACCGCCAGATAGAGGGACTTGATGCGTGACGCCGTCGTGCTCCCCGGGCTCCGACGCTCCACGGAAGCTAGCGTCCGTCGTTTCGCGGGTCGGGTCAACCACCGTCGAACAGAGCGCGTGATTCCGTGCGGTCCTCGGGCCCACATCGTCGCCCATGGGCACCACCCGGTACTCAATCTGCTTCGGTGGAGCGCATGTAATGCTAGAATCAATCGGTGCGGTCCTGACGGGCGGTGGAGAGAGCGCTCGTGGTACCGTAGGGTCGTTTGTCATTTTCGTGAGCCAGGCGCGTCAGCGTCGTCTCGAAGAGAGGCACTAGGTGCGCGACTAGCGGGCCGACGACGCGTCTGGTAACTCGAAGCTCGAAGAGCATGGAAATCAAGCAACAGCTCCGCCTCACTCAGCAGCTGGTCATGACGCCGCAGCTGCAGCAGGCGATCAAGCTGCTCCAGCTCTCTCGCCTCGAGCTCATCGACGAGGTTCGTAAAGAGCTCGACAACAATCCGGTTTTGTCCGACGAAGAGCCCGAAGGGCGCGGCGGCAAGGACACGACGATCGAGCGGCGCCCCATCGAGGACGCGCAAGTGTTCGAGGAGCGCGGCGAGCGCGCCACGGACGCCAAACAAACAGAAAAGGCGACGCGCGAGGTCGACTGGGAAAAGTTCCTCGAGAACCGCACCCTACAGCAGTCGGGAAGCACGAGTCGCTCGGGCTTCGAAGAGCTGCCTCCCATCGAGCAGAACCTCACGCGTCCGCGCAGTCTGCCGGATCATTTGCTGTGGCAGCTGCAGATGAGCGACTTCACCGATCTCGAGCGTCGCTTCGCCGAGCTCGTCATCGGCAATTTGGACGAGCGTGGCTACCTGGATTTGGCGGGGGTGGATCGCCCCGACGGGACGCGCACGCCGGACTTGACCATCGAGGACTTGGCGGAAGAGGCGGGGTTGCATCCGGACGACGCCCCGCTCGTGCTGGAGATGATCCAGAACTTCGATCCGGTCGGGGTGGCTTCCCGGGATCTCCGAGAGTGTTTGCTCATTCAAGCGCGCGTCGCGGGCTACGAGCCGGGAGATCCCATCGTGGAGGTGATCAGTCATCACATTCACCACCTCGAAAAGCACAACTATCAGGCCATCTCGAAGGCCATGAAAATCTCATTGGAGGAGGTCTACGAGATCGCCAAAGAGATTCAGGAGTTCGAGAGCCGCCCAGCCCGTAACTTCACCGACCAGGACGAGCGCAGCATCGGCATCACGCCGGACGTGTACGTCGTGAAGGACGGGGAAGAGTGGCGGGTGCTGGACAACGACCGCGGCGTGCAGCGCTTGTTTATCAACGAGGCGTTGACCAAACGCCTGCTGAACGATCCGCAAGCCAAGGAGTTCATCGGGGAAAAGTTGCGCAACGCGCAGTGGCTCATCCGCGCCATCGAGCAGCGCCGCAAAACGATCATTCGCGTCGCCGAGTGCATCGTCGAAAAGCAACGGGACTTTTTCGAGAAGGGCGTGGCGCACCTCAAGCCGATGATTTTGCGCGACGTGGCGGACTCCGTGGGCATGCACGAATCGACCATTTCGCGCGTGACCACGAACAAGTACGTCCACACGCCGCAGGGGCTCTTCGAGCTGAAGTACTTCTTCAACTCGAGTATCCGCCGCGTGGCGGACGAAGACATCGCGAGCGAAAGCGTCAAGCAAGCCATCAAGCAAATGATCGAAGGGGAGGACAAAGCTCGTCCTCTGAGCGATCAGGTGCTCGTCGAGCTGCTCGCGGACGAGCACGGTATCAAAATCGCCCGCCGCACGGTGGCAAAGTACCGCGAGATGCTGGGGATCCTCGCGTCGTCCAAGCGGAAGCGCTTGTTCTGACGGAGACAAGTACGGCCCGGAAACCGTCGTGTGAGCGGTTCGTGCGCGCTCGTGAGCTCGCTCGAGCTCATGGAGCTCGTTCGAGCTGGTGTTGCTGCGCCGAAGCGCGCGCATGAGGGTGGATGTGGGGCGAACGCCCGTCGACGAGGCTTCGTGTAGGCGGCAGCCGCCCGCGTTCCGCGCGCCACGGGACCTGCCTGCGACCTTCGCGACGCGGCATTTCGAATTCCGTCACTCGAGGAGGAATAGGTCGTTTGCCTGAGGGGTTGGCCTCATGAAGTGCGCGTTGTGCGACCCCCCACGAACCCACTCTTCGACACGGTGTTTCGCGAAAGCACACCGAGTGGCGTTGTGCCAATGCTTCGCGAAAGCACGCCGAGTGGCGTAGTGCCAACGAACGCAGTGGGGCCCGCTGCGGTAGTGCGTTCGGACGCAGTAGTGCGGTTGGATGCGGGATGGCGTGGCTGTGCGGTTGGGTCGGCTGCGGCAACGTGGTCCGGCGGAGCCGTGTCGTCCGACGTAGGTCAGCTCGAAGTTGCACAAACGGAAGCGATATCGCGCGATGTGGCTTTGCGCACACATCGTCCGTGTTTGCGAAGTAGCCAGGAAAATTGTGCGCAGAAAAGACTCACGGTGGCCTGCTCGAAAAAGTCATGTGCGCGCCGAAAATCGCGCAACACGGACGCGTTCGGGTTTATACTAGGGTCATTGGCGCGTCGGTTCTTGTGCCGTTCCTTCACGTACCAGTCGGTGCGGGGGAGAGGTACACGCAGCAGTGCTACACGCAGCAGTGCCGACGGCGTTCGTCGCGGTGAGCTTGGCTTGATTTTTCGCGAGCCCCTCCGTCAAACGGCATCGTTCGGCGTGGTTTTAGCTGTGCCCGGCACCATTTCAGCGGCGAGTTCACGTCCACGGCGCGCGCGTCGCGAGCGCGTGCCGTCTTCGGTTGCGTCGTGGGCCAAGATGCATGCTTTTTTCGCTCCCGCGGCGTCTGCAGCCTCGTCTGCTGAGGACTCGTCGCTTGGTTATTCGTCTTCTTCCGGGGGCGGGCATGTCGTCGAACGCGACACTGTGGACACCTTCGTGAAAGCCGCGTTCGCGAACATCGTTCTTGCTCCGGGCCACTTCGGACACGGCCCAGCCCGCTTCGGACAATCATCCCTTCGTCACATCGACTCTCCGCGGCGCGGGCGCGCAAATGCGCTCTCGCTCCGCGGCAAAGCCCTGGGCAGGACCCAGGAGTGGATCCCAACCACAAAGGAGTGCGTATGAACGTTACGATCACCTTCCGGCACATGGACCCCAGCGATTCCATCAAGGCGTATGCCACCGCGAAGGTTTCCAAGCTGCAGAAGCTTCTGCGGCAGCCAATGACGGCGCGAGTCACGTTGGCTTTGGAAAAGCTCGAGCACTCTGCGGAAGTCCAGATCTCCAGCGGCAGTCATCATGCCGAGGCCAAGGAGGTCAGCGAGGACACATACGCATCCATCGACGCAGTCATGGACAAGCTGGAGCGTCAGCTGCGTGAGTCGAAGGGGGCCACGCAGTCCCGCCGGCGCCGGAGCGGGGAAACGCTCCGCAGCTCGCCGGAGGCCAGCGGATCTGTTGCCATGGCGAGCGGAGGGAGTAAGAAGGCAGCCGGTTCGGCCGCCTTGGCTTCAGGAGAACGCTGAGGTCGCGCGGTCGTTGAGGTTTTAGTCGGACCCTGGTGGTCCTGGCCCCCCACGTCCCCCCGTGGGGGGCTTCCCTCCGAACGCCATGCGACTCAGCGACATCCTGGCAGCCAGCCGAATCGTCGTGGACCCCACCGGGGCCCAGGTGCCGGACAAGGAGCACGCTCTCCGCGTGCTCGGAACCCTCCTCGCTCCAGAGCTGAAGGTCGATGCTGAGGCCGTGCACCGGCAACTCAGCGACCGGGAAAAGCTCCAGAGCACGGGCATCGGCGAGGGGGTTGCCATTCCACACACCTCCATCGAAGAAGCGCCGCGGCAAGCCGCGGCGCTTCTTTTGTGTCCACGGGGTGTCCCGTTCGACGCCATCGACGGAGAAAACGTTCACATCATTTTTGGCGTCGTCGGGCCCAAGCGTGCGACCAGCGAGCACTTGAAGACGCTGGCGCGGGTGTCGCGCATGTTGCGCAGTCCGGAAACACGGCGCGCTTTGCTCGAGTCCGCGGGCGCCGAGCAAGCGTATTCGTTCATCGAAGAGCAGGACGCGGCGCTTGGCTGAAGCATGACCTCGGGCGGGCGTCCTGGGTTTGGCGGGGCCGGGTTTCGGGGGCGTCGTCGGGTCAAGTTCTGGGCAAGCCGGGCGTGCTCGGGCGACACTTCTGGCGGCTTCGAAAGGCGCGCAAGCGGGGTAGAGTGCACGGGTAGGTCATGGTTGGATATTCCGTTCGGCAGCTGCTTGCGGATCCGGGGCTGTCGATCCGCCTTCGCACACTCGCGGGCGCGGGTGGCGTGGACCGTCTCGTTCAACACCCACGCATCCAAAAGTCGGGCTTGGCGTTGGTCGGCCACATGCACGGCGTGGTGTCGACGCGCATTCAAATTTTGGGGGAGACCGAGCTCAGCTACGTGGAAGGTCTGCCGCGCGCCGTTCAGGAACAGTCCGCGCGGACTCTCTTCAGCGGGGGCCTCACGTGCGTCATCGTGACGCGCGGGGTGGAGCCGCCCGAAGCCTTCGTACGTGAAGCCGAGCGCACGAACACGCCACTTCTGAGCTGCAAGGAGCGCTCGTCGGTCGCCATCACCGCCATCCACGCGCTGCTCGACGAGCGTTTGGCGCCCAGAACGCGGCTTCATGGCGTGCTCGTCGACATTCACGAGGTGGGCGTGCTCCTCCTCGGCAAGAGCGGTATCGGCAAGAGCGAGTGCGCGCTCGAGCTCGTCATGCGCGGGCACCGTTTGGTGGCGGACGACGTCATCGAAATCGACTTTCGGCCGCCAGGCATGGTGTTTGGAGAGGCGGCGGAGCCGCTGCGGCACCACATGGAGGTGCGCGGCCTCGGCATCTTGAACATCAAGGACTTGTACGGCGTCACCGCGGTGCGCGAGCGCAAACGCGTGGACTTGGTGGTGCGCCTGGAGTTGTGGCGCCCCGACGCGAGCTACGATCGCATTGGCCTGGAGGACAATTACTTCGAAATCCTCGGGGTCCTGGTGCGTGAGGTGCGCCTGCCGATTCAACCGGGACGCAACATGAGCGCCATCATCGAGATTGCCGCGCGCGCGGAGCTATTGCGTCGCGCAGGGCACCACCCGGCGCGCGAATTCGTGGACCGCTTGGAGGCGGGGCTCATCGACAGCAGCTCGCGCCGCTACTCCAGGCTGCCGAGCGGAGCGAGCGCGACGGAGAGCGCCGCTCCACCACCGGTGCGCTCCTCGGACGTGGGAACGAGCGAGGGCTCGGTCGGACCTCGCTCGGACGAGGCCTCGAGCAGCACCGAGCCCGGAGAACGACGATGAGCGAGGAGCGCACTCTCATCGTGGTGGTGACGGGAATGAGCGGAGCGGGGCGCTCGACGGCGGTGCACGCTTTGGAGGACCTGGGGTTCTTCTGCGTGGACAACGTGCCCACCCCGGTGGTGCCAGCGACGCTGGAGGCGTTCGAGCAAGGAGGCGTGCGTCGCATTGCCCTCGGCATCGACGCGCGGGTACGGAGCTACTTGGCGGACGCGCCCGCGATGTTGGACGGCTTGGCGACGGGCGGGAACCGCGATTTGGTCGTTCTCTTCTTGGACGCGGCCAACGAGCTCTTGGTGCGTCGCTACAGCAGCACGCGCCGTCCGCACCCGCTCGACACGCTGGCGCGCGCGCGGCACGTGTCGGCGCCCGCCGTGCTCGACGGCATCCGCATGGAGCGGGAGCTCTTGGTGCCGTTGCGCGCGCGCGCTACGGCCGTCATCGACACCTCGGACTGGAGCGTGCACGACTTGCGCCGTCAGATCGTGGCCATGTTCGGGCCGGGCTCTGCGGCCGAGCCGCGCATGAGCACGCGCGTGGTTTCGTTCGGGTTCAAGTTCGGACCCCCGAGCGACGCCGATTTGGTGTTCGACGTGCGTTTCCTCAAAAACCCGTACTTCGAGGAGCCATTGCGTGAGCTCTCGGGGTTGGACGCGCCCGTCCGGGACTTCGTGCTCACCAATCCGGACGCAGCGGCGTGGCTCGAGCGGGTTTTGCCGCTGCTCGAGTTCTGCGTGCCGCGCTTCGAAATCGAGGGAAAGAGCTACCTCACCATCGCCGTGGGTTGCACGGGCGGGCGTCATCGCTCGGTCGCGCTCTCCGAGCGGCTGGCTTCGGAAATGCGCCAGCGGCTGGGCGTCAGCGCGCGCGCCGTGCATCGGGACTTGGAGCGCTCCAGCCCCTCGGCGCGTCCTTCTGACGCGCCCGCACCTCCGCCTGGAATCGAGAAAGCATCAGGGAGTACAGAATCGTGAACGACAGGGCAGAAGCGCACGCGTCGGGGACCTTCGAGATCATCAACAAGCTCGGCTTGCACGCGCGCGCTGCCAGTCGTCTCGTGCAGGTGGCGTCCAGCTTTCCGTGCGAGGTCGTGTTGAGTCGCGACGGTCAAGAAGCCAACGCCAAGAGCGTCATGGGGGTGCTCTTGTTGTGCGGCGCCAAGGGTACCAAGTTGCGCGTGGACGCTACGGGTGAGCAATCCGCGGAGGCCGTGTCGCGCATCGGCGACCTCATCGCGAACAGATTCGGCGAGGACGAATGACGCAGAGCGCCCCCGACGAAGCGAGACGTTCGAGCCATCCACCCGAAAACGAGGTGGAAGGCATTGGCGGCTCTGCGGGCTTTGCCATTGGCCAGGCCGTCATCGTCGACGCGGGGCGCGCTGGCGTCGTGCACCGCCGCATCCAGAGCCAGCAAGCGGACGAAGAAATGGCTCGCTTCCGCGACGCGGTGGAGAGAACGAGCCAAGGCCTGCGCGAAGTGGCGGACAAGCTTCGTGGCAGGGCGAGCGCGGCGGAAACCTCCATTTTGGAGGCGTACGTTCTCATGGCCAGCGACGAAACGCTCTTCACGGAGGTCGAGCGTTTCGTGCGCGCCGAGCACAAGTGCATCGAGTGGGCGCTGGAAACTGCCATCGCCAACATGTCGCGGCAGCTGCGCGAAGCCGATGATCCGTACTTGGCGGAGCGCAGCCACGACTTCGATTTCATTCGCGACCGCTTGATGCGCGCGCTCACGGGCCGCGGGCGCGCCATCGTGGTGCCCGAGGGACCGGAGCCCGTCATTTTGGTGGCGCACGATTTGTCGCCCGCCGAAACGGCCACCTTGTCCAAAGAACGCGTCATGGGGCTCGTCACCGAGGTGGGCACGCGCACGAGCCACACGGCCATTTTGGCGCGCGCCCTGGAAATTCCGGCCGTCGTCGGCGCCGCGGGCGCGCTGGAGCACATCGCGCAGGGCGACCGCATCGTCGTGGACGGCGTTCACGGCAAGGTCACCGTGTCTCCGAGCGAAGGCGCGCTCGGGGAGCTGCAAATGCGCGCCGAGCGCTACTACGCCGTCGCGCGCGGCCTCCGTGAGTTGAAGGACGAGCGCGCCATCACGCAGGATGGCACGCCGGTCGATCTGCAAGCGAACATCGAGCTGGCGCTCGAAGCGAACATCGCGCTGGACCACGGAGCGCAGGGCATTGGGCTGTACAGAACCGAGTTTTTGTACGTCGACCGTCAGAGCCCGCCGAGCGAGGACGAGCAGTACGAAACGTACCGGCGCGTCGTCGAGGTCATGTCGCCGCTGCCGGTGACGCTGCGTACCTTCGACATCGGCGGAGACAAGTTCGTGTCCAGCTTCACCATTCCGCGGGAAATGAACCCTGCTTTGGGGCTTCGCGCGGTACGCCTGGGGTTGTCGCAACCCGCGCTCTTCAAGGCGCAGCTGCGCGCCATGGTGCGCGCCTCGGCGCACGGAGCGGTGCGCATCATGGTGCCCATGGTGTCCAACATCGGCGAGCTGCGCGCGGTGCGAGCGCTCCTCGGTGAAGCGGTCATGGAAGTGGACCGCGCCGGCCACCCGCACGCCGACTACATTCCGCTGGGCTGCATGGTGGAGGTGCCGTCGGCGGCCATTTTGGCGGACGAGTTCGCGCGTGAGGCCGAGTTCTTGAGCATCGGCACGAACGATCTGGTGCAGTACGCGCTCGCGGTGGATCGCACGAGCCG
>JAEYVE010000145.1 GCA_023432025.1 Pseudomonadota bacterium | reverse complement strand
GGCCGCGCCCGCCCCGTGGAGCTTTATTTTCGAAGGGCGCTCGCGTCGCCGTGATGGGGCGTCGCCGTGGTGGGCCGTGGTCCGTCGCTGCGTCGCCGTGACGGGCAGAGGGGCGTCGCTGCGTCGCCGTGGTGGGCCGTGGTCCGTCGCTGCGTCGCCGTGACGGGCAGAGGGGCGTCGCTGCGTCGCCGTGGTGGAGAGGGACGGTCTCCCAACCAGCCGTAGTGCGGGAGCACCGCGCCCCGCGCTGTCGCGCCGTCCCCCTTTCTCGCCGAAGGAGCGCCGGCGCGGGTTTGCTTGATGAACTAAAGCGCTTTATGTTGGGCGCCCATGAATGCTCGCGCGCCGTCGTCGGAGCTCGGACCCTTCGTCGTGCGTCGCGGTCCCGTCCTCGAAGGGGCGGACTTTCCGCCTTCGGGTCGCATCGCGCGCGTCTTCAACTCCGGCGTGATCAAGCACGAAGGACGTTACGTCATGGCGTGTCGTGCGGAGACGCGCGCGCTCAAAGGGACGATTTGGATCGCGGAGAGCGCGGACGGGTACCACTTCACGCCGCGACCCGCGCCAATTTCGGTACCGAGCGGGGACCCCGAGTGGGACGAGTACACCGGGGGCATGTACTACGACCCGCGCATCACCAAGATCGGCGACGTTTACTACTTGATGCACGCGGCGCACTCCAAGCACGGCTGTCGCCTCAGCTTGTTCGAGACGAAGGACCTCGAGCAGTTTACGTGGCGGGGCTTCGTTTCGGAGACGGACAACCGCAACGGCGTGCTCTTCCCCGAGAAAATCAACGGGCTTTATGCCCGCTTCGATCGCCCCAACACGGGCGGCAACTTCGGCGATATTTGGATTTCCTACTCGCCGGACTTGGTATTTTGGGGCCAGAGCCGCTGCGTGCTTCGAAACTCCGAGGTGCACTGGGCATGGACGAAAATTGGCCCCGGCGCGGTGCCCATCAAAACCTCCGAGGGGTGGTTGAACATTTTCCACGGCGTGCGCACGCAGTGCGCGCAGCACTACGTGTACTGCCTCGGCGTTGCGCTGCACGACCTGGAGGACCCGTCCAAGGTCATTTCGCTTTGCAAGGAAACGCTGCTCGAGCCGGAGGAAGACTACGAGCTCGTCGGGCAGACACCGAGCGTCGTGTTTACCTCGGGGGCCGTCGTGGAGGACGACGGTGAAGTGAAGATCTATTACGGCGGAGCGGACACCGTGCAGTGCTTGGCAACGACCACGGTCGAGCGCCTCCTCGACGCGTGCAAGTACGCGTGAAGCCCGGAGCTATCGGGATGACGCGGCGCGGAGGTGATGCTGCTTCTCGGGCGCTCACGGGCGTGCCCGAGCTCCGCGCGCTGGTGCGTTCGCTGGGTTACGCGGTGTTTCTCGTCTCCGCCTATGCGTGCGCGCCTCGGAGCGGCGCGGCCGCGGCGACGGGCGGCGCTTTGGACGTCGGCGAGCGGCTCGCCGTCGCGGGCACGGACGAACCCAGCCCGTACTTCGTGCGTGAGGGCGAACCGTTCTGCTTCGTGGGCACGAACAACTACTACCTCGGCTACATGCCGAAGAAGGCGACGCTGGACGTGTTGGAGAGCGCGGCCCAGGCGCGCTTTCAGGTGGTGCGGACTTGGGCATTTTTGGACCGGGGCTCTTTGGACGGCGTCGTGACGAACGTGCACGAGCACGGACACAAGGAGGGCGTGTACTTTCAGTACTGGGACCCGGAAAAGGGCGCCCCGGCCTACAACGATGGAGAGAGCGGTCTCGAGCGGCTCGACTTCGTTTTGCACGAGGCGCGCAAGCGCGGGCTCTTGCTCACCTTGGTGCTCACGAACAACTGGCGCGACTTTGGCGGAATGGACCAGTACCTGCGCTGGTACGGCCTCGAAAGGCACCACGAGTTCTACACCGATGAGCGCGTGAGGAACGCGTACAAGGCGTGGGTCGAGCACCTTCTCACGCGGGTCAACTCCATCGACGGCGTCCCGTATAGGGAAGACCCAGCCATTTTTGCGTGGGAGCTCGCGAACGAGCCCCGCGCGATGAACCTGGAGAGCTATGACAGCCCGACCGGCTGGGACACGCGGACGCTCGTCGACTGGGCGAGAGAGATGAGCGCGTTCGTCGAGTCGCTGGATCCGAACCACATGATCTCCGTGGGCGACGAGGGTTTCTTGAACGAAGGGCGGGACGACGAGCGCTACCACGCGCTGATGGGCGTGGACAACGAAGCGCTCACGGCGCTTCCGCACGTGGACTTCGGCACGTATCACCTCTACCCGGACCACTGGCGCAAAGACGACCGGTGGGGAAACGACTGGATCGAAGCGCACATCGAGTTGGGGCGCCGCTTGAACAAGCCGATGGTGTTGGCGGAGTACGGCACCCGCGCGCAGCGGCGAGACGGCACGACGGGGCCCGTCACCTCGGGCGGCGCACGGCGCGACGTCGCCTACAGAAACTGGAACGATCTCGTGCTCCAGCGGGGCGGGCAAGCTGCCATGTTCTGGATGTTGGCGGGCAATTTGCCGGGAGGGCGGTACCCGGACTACGACGGCTTTGCCGTGTACGAGGGCGATGAGTCGCACGCGCTCCTCACGCACTACGCCAATCGCTTTCCGGCCGAAGCGCGCGCCTGTCGCCTAGCGAAGGGGGCGAGCCACGGTGAGCCTTCGAGGTTCGTCGAGGCGCGTCCCGCGCCGAGAAGGCGAGCGGCCAAGTAAACCTGGACGTTCAATGGAAAAGGCTGGCGACAAGGACGCGCAGAAGAAGAAGGCCAAGCCGCGCGCGGCTCTGAAGCGCAGAGGGGCGCGCTCCGTCCGCGCGGAGGAGTCTCGTGCACGCGTCAAAGAGAGCGCCAAAGCTTCTCCAGAAGGGCGCCGCGTCACCATCAAGAGCGTCGCGGAGGCCGCCGGGGTGAGCATCGCCACCGTCAGCTTCGTGCTCAACAAACGCCCTGGGCAGGTCATTTCCGAGCCGGTGCGCGCGCGCGTGCTCGAGGCGGCGCGCCGGCTTCACTACGCGCCCAGCGCGGCCGCGGCCGGTCTTGCGCGCAAAAAAACGACCAACGTGGCCATTTTCTTCTACAGAAACGACCACCTCATCACCAATCAGATGTACTCGTTCGTCGTTCAAGGGGCCATCAAGGAGGCCGCCGAGCGCGAGTACAACGTGCTCTTTTCGTTCATCGACGACGAGTACCGCGGCTACGAAGAGTTGCCGAAGGTGGTGCGTGAGCGAAATATCGAAGGAGCGCTCTTCATTCAGCATGTCTCGGCGCCGCTCTACGAGGAGCTGAAGAGCCGGGGGCTCGCCGCGGTCGCGGTGGACAGCCACCCGGAAATCGAAGGGCTCTCGGCGGTCTACGTAGACAACGAGCGGGGTGGAACGTTGGCCGCGGCGCACCTCTCGGATCTGGGGCACCGCGAGCTCGGCTTCTTGTACGCGTCGCCGGAGCACCCCAGCATTCGGGTGCGCAAGCAGGCGTTTTTGGCGGAGGTGAAGCGGTGCGGGCAACGCGGAAAGGTGCACCTCATCGACGCGGGCGAGCTGACGTTTCAAGCGGGGCACCGCGCCGCGCGGCGCGCTCTGGCGGAGCAGCCACGGCTCACCGCCATCGCTTGCGTGAACGACGAGCTGGCGGCCGGCGTCATTCGCGCGGCGCGGGAGCTCGGTCGACGTATCCCCGGAGATCTCTCGGTGCTGGGCTACGACGACATCATCATGGCGCAGTACCTGGACCCGCCCCTCTCGACGGTCGGCTACGACAAGGAGGCGCTCGGAAGAGTCGCGATGGCGGAGCTCGTCGATCAAATCAGCCGTCCCGATCGAGAACCGAAGCCGCCTGCTTGCGTCGCCGCGGAGTTGGTCTTGCGCGAAACCACCGGTCCGGCGCCCTGCTGACGAGGCGCCGGTTTCGGAATGTTTCAGGA
>JAEYVE010000062.1 GCA_023432025.1 Pseudomonadota bacterium | reverse complement strand
GTGGTGGAGCGCAAACGTGGCTACGCGCGTGTGGCGCGTGAAGCCGGCCAGCCACTTCTGGGAGACAACCCCGAGCTCGAGCTCGCCGTCGGACCGCGCTACGCGCAGGGGGACCGTGACTACGACTTCCTGGCCGCGGTTCGTCAGCCGCTCAACTTTTCCGGCGAACGAGGCAAGGCCTTGGAGGCTGCCGCGCAGCTCGACCGCCAGCTCGCGGCCGACTTTCGCGCGCGAAGGTGGCGCTTGCGCCACGAGCTGGCCGCGGCCTACCGCGACGCCATGATCGCACGCGAGCGCTCCGTGCTGACCCGGCAGCTCGTGGAGTTCGAGGCGCACTTGCTGGAAGTGGCTCGCCGTCGCTTGGCCGCAGGCGACGTGAGCTTGGTGGAGGTCCGCATGGCCGAGGCGGACGCGGCGCGTTCGCGCCAGGCTCAACTCATGGCTGAACAAGAGCTTCTCTCGGCGCGCCTCGTCCTGTGCGAGCTGTCGGGGTGGCCCATCACCGAGCCGCCCTTGGTGTCTTCGGTGCCCGAGGAGCCACGCCCCGTGCCCCCCTTGCGAGCGCTCGTCTCGAGGGCCATGGCACGTCACCCCGAGCTCGAAGCCGCGCGCGCCGCCATGCACGAAGCACACGCGCGCGCTGAGCTCGAGGAGCGCAAAGCCTGGCCGAACCCCGTGTTCGGGCTCCTCTTTGCGCGCGAAGGCGGCCCTGGCGCTGGCAATCGGCCGAACTACAGCGTGCTTGGCACGCTGAACCTCGAAATGCCGTTCTTTCAGCAGAATCAAGGCGAGCGAGGCAAAGCGCACGTCGACGAGGAGGTCGCGCGCGCCGAGGCGGACGCCGCGCTGAACGCTCTGCGCGCTCGACTGGCCCGCGCGCACGTGGAGCTCACCTCGGCCACCCAGCGCCTGGCGCTCTATCGCACCACGGTCGCGCCGTCGCTGGAGGAAAACCTCGCGCTGCTCGAGCGAGGCTTCGAGGCGGGAGAGCTCTCGTTATTGAACGTCGCCGTGGCGCGGGAGCGGTTTCTCTCGGCGCGCGAGGACGCGCTCGTCGCGGAGGCCGACTACTTTCGTGCGCTCACCGAGCTCGAAAACCTCTACGGACAAGATCTTCCTGCGCCGTCCGAGCGCTGACCCCCCTTTCCTTTCGTCTTTTCTTGGCGCCTGATGACCCCCATGCGACTTGCTCTGGCCCGCCTGGCGTCCCCTGCGCCGGGCTCGGTGGCGCGCGGGACCCCGCCGCGCTCGGCTGGCCCGCGGGAGCGGACGTGCGCTGCCGCGTTTTGCCGAGGCCTCCGAAAGCTCTCGATTGAAGTCGCTGTGCCGGTGCTTTGCGTCACGCTTTCCGCCTGCAAGAGCCCGGGAGAGAGCGCCCCGCACGATCCCGACGAGCACGGTCACGAGGAAGCCACACGCGAGCACCAGCACAAGGGCGCTGAAGGCACGCTGATTCACGTCGAGCCCAGCATGCTGCGCGACTTGCGCGTGACCACGGAGGCCGCCAAGTCGCGGCCAGCTGGAGACAAAGCGACGCTGCTCGGTGAGCTTCGCGTGAACGAAGACGCGTACGCGGAAGTGGGCTCGCCGGTGCCTGCCCGCGTCGCGCGCGTGCTCAAGTCTCCGGGCGACGTCGTGAAGGAGGGGGACGCGCTGGTCGAGCTGGACAGCGCGAACGTGGGAGAAGCGCGCGCTTCTCTGACGAGAGCCAAGGCGCGTCTCGCGCTGGCAGAGCAAAGCGCCGAAAGAAAGCGCTCGCTTTCGACGGACGGCATCGTGCCTGCCAAGGAAGCCCAAGCTGCCGAGGCCGAGCTCGCCATGGCGCGCGCGGAGGAGCGGGCTGCGGCACAAGCCGTGAGCGCTTTGGGAGCGGCGCGCGGCGCCGGCGCGCGTTTTACGTTGGCTACGCCGGTGGGCGGTACCGTAATCGATCGAGCCGCGCTCCGCGGGCGCTTGGTGAACGCGGAGACGCCGCTCTTCGTCGTGGGTGACTTGAGCCGTTTGTGGCTCGTCGTTCACGCCTTCGAGCGGGACGCCTTGCGGGTTCGTCCCGGCGCCAAAGCGAGCGTCGTGTTCCCGGCGCTGCCGGGTCAGGGCTTCGAGGGTACGGTGGCGAAAGTCGGCAGTCGCGTGGACCCGGCGTCTCGGACGGTGGATTTGCGCATTGACGTGGACAACCCCTCGGGCGTCTTGCGACCCGGCATGTCGGCGAGCGCGCTCGTGCCACTCGGGGACGCAACGGAGACGGTCGTCACCGTGCCGGTGGTGGCGCTGCAGCGCCTCGGCGATGGGTGGTGCGTGTTTTTGCCGCACCCGAAAGAAGAGGGCGTGTTCGAGGTGCGCGCCGTGGGGCGCGGGCGAGACCTGGGGGGCGAGGTCGAGCTGCTTTCGGGGCTCCAAGTGGGCGAACGCGTCGTCGTCGACGGCTCGTTTCTCCTGAAGGCAGAGGCCGTGAAGGCACGCGGGGCAGCTCACCACCACTGAGGGAGGACTCGTGATTGAACGCATCCTCCGCGGCTCGGCGAAAAAGCCCGCGCTTACCCTGATCGTCGTCGTCGCGCTTTCGGTGTTGGGCGTCCTTGCGCTGCGTGACCTGCGGCGTGACGTCTTCCCCGATCTTTCCGCGCCGCTCTTCAACGTCATCGTCCAAAACGCCGCCATGGGCGCCGAGGACCTGGAAGCGAGCATCGCCATTCCCCTGGAGACGGCGCTGGCGGGCCTCCCCGAAACACGCCGCATTCGCAGTGTCAGCCAGCTGGGCGTCTCGCAGGTGACCATCGAGTTCGAGCCGGACGCGGACTATGCGCGCTCGCGTCAGCTCGTGGCCGAACGGGTGCAGCAAGTGGCCGCCACGCTGCCCGCCGGGAGCGAGCCGCCGCTCTTGTCGAGCCTCACCGGGCGCCTGAACGAGGTCGTCGAGCTGACGCTCGAAGCGGAGCCGGGCTCCGCGGACTTGATGACGCTCCGCGACCTGGCCGAGTTCGAGGTGCAGCGCCGTTTGATGGCCGTGCCGGGCGTCGCGGCGGTGGAACGCCTGGGCGGTTACCTCAGACAACTCCAGGTGCAGCTTGCGCCGGACCGCATGGTCGCGCGCGGCGTGTCCTTGGACGAGGTGCTCCACGCGCTGGAGGGCGCCAACTTGAACGCCTCGGGCGGCTACGTGACGCAAGGGCCGCTCGAGTGGAACGTACGAGCGGTGGGACGGGCCCAGTCCGCGGCGGACGTGGGCGCGGTCGTGGTCGCGCTTCGGGGAGAGACGCCCGTGCTCGTGTCGGACATCGCCGACGTCCGTGAGGCGCCCGCGCCGCGCCGCGGAATCGCGCACCGCCTCGCGGGTGAAATCGTGAGCTGCCGCGTGGTCAAGCAGTTCGGCGCCGACACGGTGGAGGTGGCGCGCGGCGTGCGTGAGGCGGTCGAGGAGCTCCAGCGAGGTTTGCCGAAGGGCGTGACCCTACGCGTCGCTTACGACCAGTCGGAGCTCGTGAGCACCGCGCTCGGCGGAGTGGGTCGCGCCGTGCTCGTAGGCGGAGCGCTCGTCGTAGTCGTCTTATTTCTGCTCTTGGGCGAGCTCCGGGCGGCGCTGCTCGTGACCCTCACGCTTCCGCTCTCCATTGCCCTGGCTGGTTTGCTCCTCCGCCAGCTGAACGTGGGTCTGAACACGATGACGTTGGGCGGCCTCGCCATTGCGGTGGGGCTCTTGGTCGACGCATCCATCATCGTGGTGGAGAACGTGTTGCATCGCATTTCGGGCGCCTCCACGCCCGAGGCGCGCAAGCGAAGCGCTCTCTTGGCAGCCATCGAGGTGGGGCGACCGATCGCGTTCGCCACGCTCATCGTCATCGCCGTGTTTCTGCCCTTGTTCGGTATGAGCGGCATCGAAGGGCGCATGTACGAGCCGCTCGCCGCGGCGGTCATCGCCTCGCTTGCGGCGGCGCTGGCGCTAGCTCTGACGCTGATGCCCGTCGCCTCGGCCACGTTCCTCCGCCCTCCTGCCCCTGGAGCCGCGGAGGACACGTGGTTCGTACGGCGTGCCAAGGCGTTCTACGAGCCGGCGCTCGAGGCCTGCTTGAAGCACGCGGGCTGGGTGCGCGTGCTGTCGTTGGCGGTCACCGTGCCGGCGGTCGGCTTGGGGCTCCGCCTCGGGCAAGACTTCATGCCGGAGCTCGACGAAGGGGCCGTGCTCTTG
>JAEYVE010000056.1 GCA_023432025.1 Pseudomonadota bacterium | reverse complement strand
GCGGGTGCTGCCGCCTTCGCAGGTGCAGCGGGCGCGGCTGCCTTCGCAGGTGCAGCGGGTGCTGCCGCCTTCGCAGGTGCAGCGGGCGCGGCTGCGGGTGCTGCCGCCTTCGCGGGTGCAGCGGGCGCGGGTGCAGCGGGCGCAGGCGTCGCAGCCGCTCCGGGCGCTGGCGTCGCCGGCGTTGCTGCGGCCGTCGGAGCCGTCGGCGCCACGGGGGCGGCCGACTTCGGCTTTTCGACGGGCTTCTGCACCTTCACGAACTTGAGCGTCATGCGATCGCTCTCGCCGATGGCCGCGTACTTGTCGCGATCGACGTCCCCGCCGCGCAGGGTGGGCGGAAGCGCCCACACGCCGTCCGCGTAGTCCTTGGTGTCCTTCGGGTTGGCGTTCACCTCGGACTTGGCTGCGAGCTTGAAGCCGGCCGCTTCAATGCGCTCGATGACCCATTTTTCCGGCAAGTAGCCTTTTTTGGCGCTCTCGTAGGGATCCGCGTCCGGCGCGGCGCGGTGCTGCTCGATGCCGAGCACACCCTTGTTCTTGAGGGCGTCGTGAGCCGCGGCGAGCCAAGCGTCGAGCGTGCCCGCGTTCACCATTCCCTGCAGGCCCCGGAACACGAGCACCATATCGGCCGTGCCATTCGCCTTCAGGTCCGGCGCCTTGCCATCCACGACCACCGTCTCGACCTTGCCGTAGATTTCCGGCGCGCGCTCCAAGAACAACTTGGTGCGGAGCCCGTACAGCGTAGAACGCTCGGTCTTGGGACCATTCGGATCTGCGGAGGTGACGATGAGCTTGCCCTTTTTGGCGAGAGCAGGGGCGAGCAGCTCGGTGTACCAGCCCTCTCCAGGCCCGTACTCGATGACCGTTTGCGTGGGCGCAAAGCCGAAGAGCTCGAGCGTTTCCACCGGGTGACGGGCGCCGTCGCGCACGACGTTCTTGGGCGCGCGATGCTTGCCCGCCATCGCGGCTTTGATCGCCGCGCGTCCACTCGGATACGACTTGTCCGCGAGCGCCTTGCCCTCGGCGAGGATTTCGGGGGTCAGGCGCTGCACCTCCGCCTGATTTTCGGCCGCGAGCTGCGCGAAGTCCGCGTCGAGCTTTTGCTGGGCTTCTGCCGCCTTCTTTTCCTCTTCGGTCGGCTCTGGCGCCGGTGCGGGCTCAGCTGCGGGCGGCGGCTCGGCAGCGACCGGTGCTGGCGGCGGCGGTGGTGGTGGAACCGGCTCGGCCGAGCTACCGCCGCATGCGACGTTCAGACCGAGGACGAATGAACCAACGAGCAATCGTTTCATGGCTCTTCGGTAGCCGTCACTGCGCCGTGATGCAACGTTCACTTGAACGTGATGTTTCGGAAGCCACCAACGCAAACCTCCGCGAGCACCGACGCCGAAGGACCTCTGAAGCCCCACCAATCGAGGCTTTGCTCTCACAGACCGCTCAGTGATGGCCAAGGGGCCTCCACGGTTCGACCGCCGCACGAAGCGCGCGGCCGCGACGACGCGAGTCCGCACGCGCGCCAGAAAAGCACGAAAAACGCCAGCCATGGACGCGCGTTGGGCCCGCACCTGGGTGCGGGCCCAACATAAAACGGAGTGGGCCCGCACCGAGGTGCGAGCCCAACTCATCGAACGCGGCTCAGGCGCATGGAGCAGCCATGAGCGCGTTTCTTGTGCCGTCGATCAGATGTCCGACGGGCAGGCGATTTCTTCCATCTTGAACACGGGGTTGTCCGCCGCCTCGAACCAGTCCACGTACCAGAGGCACGCGTCTCGCAGAGTACCGGCCGGAACCACCGTGTTGCACTTGTCGCGGATGCACGCCTTGTCGCCGTTGCATGCCGTGCGGAACCCGCCGTGCGACGGTCCCATGTCCTGAGACGATACTCCCCACTGCTGCGGGCACGTGTTGGGGTTGATGCCGACGCCGCCGCCCGGAATCATCAAGTCCAGCTGATCCTGCTGCACGTCGCCGCCGTCGTTCGACACCTTGACGATCATGTGTTTGCCCGCCAGCCCGGGCGCTGCCGCGCCGTTGTGGGACTCACCCGTGAACTGCAGGTGGTAGCAAACGCCGCAGCGCAAGGACCCCGACGGTTGCGCGACGTAGCCGTAAGAAACGGTCCTCGAAATGGCGCGCGGCGCGTCCTCGTTGCAGACGTAGGCTCTGCCGGGGTTCTGGTTGCAAGCGCTTTGTTCGTTTCGGTCGACCGGCGTGGTGCCGTTCGAGCCACACGAGTCCAGGTGACCGTTCCAAGCGCAGCTCGGCTTGCAGCAGTCCCAGTAGCGGCTCGACCAGCCCTTCTTCGCGTTGCCGGGAAGGTCCGGCAGGGTGAAGCCGCTGTCCTGCCCACCGCTGCCCGACGCGCCACCCGTGGAGGACGAGCCGCCCGAGCCTCCGCCCGTGCTCGGCGTGCAGCGACCACACGTCGCGTCGCAGTAACCCTGCAGCCAGTCGTCATTGCAGTGCTGGCCGGGCGGGTCGCCCCACTCGAGCCAAATGGAGCAGGGCTTGTCCAGGTTTTCGGGGTGTTGCTCGTCCGTGCAGTTCGGATCGCCGCCGCTCTGGCCGCCGCTCGACGTTGCGCCGGTGCCCGACGCGCCACCCGTGGTCGGCGCGCCGCCCGTGGTCGGCGCTCCGCCGGTTCCCACTGCGCCACCGGTGGCCACTTCTCCGCCCGTACCGGTCGTGGTGCCGCCCACGGCGGCGCAGGTCTGCCCGGCCGGACACGTCGCGCTGCCGCCAGCTCCCGCTCCTGAACCTCCAAGCTCCTCCGAGCCTGAGTCACAGCCACCGAGGGCGGCCGCGGGCAGGCTCAGGAGCCCGAGCGCGACGAAACGAGTAAACCAACGGCGGCGTTCAGAGGAGGTGGAAGTGGTCATGGCAGGAGTGGGATTGAAGGAGAAGCCGGCTCGACCGTCTCGGTGAGCGCTTGGTGTGTGGGACGCTAGCTCATCCATGCGCACAGTGGGCACCTCCAATCGGGTCATTTCGCGCCACCATGCACATTTTCCCTTCATGAATTGAAGTATTTCAGCGACAGGGTGATCCCCAACGTCCGCATTTCATCGCGACAAGGAATTTCCAACAGGACGATGCCGTCCGATCACCTACAACGCCCGTCCGCGGTCGTGGATGCGCGCGAGAGCCCGTCGACCGACACGTCGAACGCACGACAAAGGCAACCTTTGCGAACGACCAGGTCGCCACGCTGTACGCGTTTTTCAGCGGAAAATGAGAAGAAAAGCGCTCGATGTGTCGAGCGGCGCAGTCGTGGTGAACGGAGACTCTCAGATGTCCGATGGGCAGGTGATCGGCGCCATCTTGAACACGGGATTGTCCGCCGCCTCGAACCAGTCCACGTACCAGAGGCACGCGTCTCGTAGAGAGCCGGCCGGAACCACCGTGTTGCACCGGTTGCGAATGCACGCCTTGTCACCGTTGCATGCGGTGCGGAACCCTCCGTACGACGGCCCCATATCCGAAGACGATACGCCCCACTGCGCCGAGCATGTGTTGGGATTGATGCCGACGCCGCCGCCCGGAATCATCAGATCCAGCTGGTTCGGCTGCACGTCCCCGCCATTGTTCGACACCTTGACGATCATGTGCTTGCCCGCCAGGGCAGGCGTTGCCGCGCCGTTTTGCGACTCCCCCGTGAACTGCAGGTGGTAGCAAACGCCGCACTGCAAGGACCCCGACGGTTGGGCGACATAGCCGTATGACAAGTTGCTCGAGATGGCGCGCGGCGCATCTTCGTTGCAGACGTACGCGCCACCGGGGCTCTGCTGGTTGCAGGCGCTTTGTTCGTTTCGATCGACCGGCGTGGTGCCGTTCGCGCCGCACGCGTTCAGGTGACCTTCCCAGGCGCAGCTGGGTTTGCAGCAATCCCAGTAACGACTCGCCCACCCTCTCGGCGCGCTCTCGGGGAGATCCGGAAGTGAGCTGCTGCCGCCCGCGCCGCTACCGCCAGCACCGCCGCTACCACCGGCGCCTCCGCCGCCGCTCGTGCCTCCGCCGCCGCTCGTGCCTCCGCCGCCGACGGAACAACGACCGCAGCTCATGTCGCAGTACTCCGCGAACCAGGGCTCACTGCACTCGGTCGTTTCCTGCGCCCATTTGTCGCACGTGGCGTCCGGCCAGCTCGGATCGAAAGGAGGTGGATGGTTGGTGCAGGAAGACGTGCCGCCACCGGCCCCCGCGGCTCCGCCCGAGCTGGCTCCGCCGGTGCTTGCGCCGCCACCACCGCTCGTGCCGCCACCACCGCTCGTGCCGCCGCCACCGCTCGTGCCGCCGCCACCGCTCGTGCCACCACCAGCGCTCGTACCGCCTGCGCCTCCGCCGCCGCTCGACGAGCAACGCCCGCAGGTGACGTCGCAGAAGCCTGCCATCCAAGAGTCTTCGCAGTGCGCGCCCGGCGGATCCCCCCACTCCAACCAAATGGAGCACGACTTGTCGAGGTGGTCGGGGTGTTGCACGTCCACGCAACTGCCGCTGGTGCCTCCGCCACTCGAGCCGATACCGCCACTCCCGCCGAGCGCACCCCCGCTGCCGCCGTCGCCCAAGAGCCCACCGGCGCCGCCGCTCGAAACGTTTCCGCCCGCGCCGCCCACGCCGCCGCTCGCGAGGCCTCCTGCACCCACGCCGCCGGTTCCATCG
>JAEYVE010000269.1 GCA_023432025.1 Pseudomonadota bacterium | reverse complement strand
GAGCTTCGCTCCGCCCACTCTCCCTTGGTGCGCCCGGCGCGGCGCGCCTAACATCGCGCCGCCCCGTCGACGAAACGGGGACATGCGGAGCCGAACTTTCATGGACGAACTCGAACCTCTCAAAGTCGATCGTGAGCTTCGCGAGACCGCACGTCGGGTCGAACGTTGGACGAGCGAGCTCGCGCGCGGTCGAGGCTTCGATCGGGATCCGTTCGGCGGCGAGCGCCTGGGTAAGACGCTGTTTCAAGCCGTGCGCGAGCTGCCCAGCGCAGATCCTTTGCGCCCCGAGCTCTTGCGCTGGGTGTTTCGCTTGGCGGAGCAGCGCATCGATGGCGCGTGGCTCGTGCGCGAGGCCCAGCTCGAGCACCAGAGCGAGCATTTCGTGCGCGCGCCGGTGGAAGGCCGCTTCACGCTCGGCGCCATGACGCGCGCTGCGCTCTCGGGCGTCGACGCCGCCGTGTGGCACGCGGCGCGCGAGCGCTCCTCGACGGCGCTCGGCGCGCACCGGGCCGCGCTCTGGGAACGTCGGCAAGAGGTTGCGGTGCGCATGGGCCTCACGCACTTCTTCGAGCTCGAGCCGCTCGAGCCGCTCGCGCGTGCGGAGGCGCGGCGCGTGTTGGACGCCACCCGAGAGGCCGCTCGCGAGCTCGTGAGGCCGGGCTTCGCGGGGTGCGTGGAGGGGGCGCTGGCGCGTTCGGCGAATGAAGGCTGGCCGGCGCGGCTCGCGCCGGACGCGCTCCGTGCGTTGCTCGGTCACGAGGACTGGCTGCGCGCGGTGCCGCTCGAGCCTTGGACGCTGCCCGAGCGCTTGGCTCCGGCCAGCTTCGCGCGGGCGCTCTTCCAACTCGGACGGGCGTGGGCAGTAGGGCTTGCGCCGCGGGATCAGCCGTTCGTCGTCGCGCGGGACGCGGGGGCTCTCGGCGCGCTCACGCTGGGGGCGCTGTTCTCCGGCCTCACGCGGCAGCGCAGGTTCTTGCGAAAGCAGCTGGGGCTCTCGGACGCGCAGGCGCGCGAGCATGCGCGGGCGCTTTCGCTTTCGCACGCCTGTTGGGTGCGGCTCGCGGCGACGCGGTCGCTCCTGGTGCCAGCCGCGCTGCGAGGCGGCGCGGAATGTTCGGAGCGGTACGTGGAGCTGGTCACGGAGCTCACCGCGCGCGAGCCCGCACGCGAGACGCGCCTCGGGCTCTTTCGGCTGCACACGAACGAAGCGCAGCGGTTCGGGGCGTGGCTGCTCGCGGCGGCGCGCGAGCGGGAGCTGATCGAGGCGTACGACGAGGATTGGTTTCGGAGTCCGCGCGCCATCGAGCAGCTGCGAGAAGAAACACGGCTTCCTCCGCGCAAGGAAGCGAGCGCGGAGGAGCTCGCGGAGGGCCGCGCGCTCTTCGAGCGCGCGCTTCATGAAACGCTCGGGCGTTGAAGCGGCGTCTCGCTGCGCTCGAACGAAGCGAGCGGGCAAGGCGAAATGAGCCGGGTGAAAGGGGAGCTAGGTTGCGCTGCGGCGGCACCAGAACCCGGCACGAGAGCGCGTTGCGCCGCGGCCGCGGCGATACTCGACGCCGCAGCAGTCGTCAGCCGCAGCAGTCGTCAGCCGCAGGTGGCGTCGTAGTCGTTGCTTCGCCCGGTGAGTCGAGCGACTCCGAGGACGTCTCCGAGCTCTTCGAGCTCGATCGAGACGAGCACCGCCGACTCCGGGTCCATCGGTGTGAACGAGCTGGTGGACAGCGCGTACAGCCGCAGCTCGAAGACGTTGCACGGCATGTGCGGACCGAAGTAGCCGTCGTCGCTCGTGGTGGCGAAGTTGGCGTTGGCTTGTCGTGAGCCGGCAGGCGTCGGCGGCGTCGCCGTATCTTGGGCGATGTTGGCGGGGAGCATCCCGACGTTCGCGGGGATGTTCCAAAGTGCCCAGTGGGCTTGACCGTAGGTCACGTCGAAGAGGACCAGCGCAAAGCTCTGTGTTCCTTCGGGCGCGCCGGTCCAGTGGAGCTCCGGGGAGAGATTGGCGTTGCCCTGGTAGCTGACGTTTTCGTCCGGAAACACGTTGCACACGGCCGGGGTTTCGAGCGAACAGCCTTCGACGTTCCACAGTGCGGGGCTGCTCAGGACGAACGTGGAGCCGCCGCTGTTGCCTCCGGAGCCCAAACCGCCGCTGCCGCACGTGTCGGTGCCGCCGCCGCCGCTCGAGGTGCCGCCAGCGGCGGCGGCCCCAGTTCCGCCGCTGCCCAAGCCTCCGGAGGACGTGCCCCCGGTGCTCGGAGCTCCACCGACGCCGGGGTCGCCGCCGGAGGCGGTCGTCCCCCCCGACGGACCGGACGCTTGCGACGCGGGGCCGTCCGCGCCGCAAGCACACACGAAAGTGGAGAGGGCGAGCGCGACTGCGCAGAGGGAGGTCCCTTCACGCAGTCGCGAGCGGCGCCGTGCTCGAGAACGTGGCTCTCGGTTCGGGTTCGACATCTTGTCCAATTGGAAGCTCAACCAAGCAATGCCGCCAGCTCCCGCGCGCGGAAACCCAGCGCGCGGAAGCCCTGCGGGGGCGCGCGTCAGGGCGCCACGCAGTTTTCCTGCATGGACTCGAAGATGGCGGTGGCCGTCGGGACGTTTCCAGGCCCGGCGACGTGGATGCCGTCGCTGGTGTACTCGGGGTGACCGTTCCACGTGTCGCGCAGGTCGACCCAGTAGCACTTGGGCGCGGTCTGCTCGTCGCAGAGAGCCTTCATGGCCGGTCGGAGCACGTTCAGGCACGAGGTGAGGTTGGCGAAGCTGCCTCCGACGGGATCCGGATAGAAGAAGTAAACGACCTTTTCGACGCCTCTCTCGCCCATCGTTTGGAACAGATCCCTCGCGGCGTTCAACGCGGCCGTGCGGTGGGACTCTTGTCCGCCTTGCCAGCAGTCGTTTCCGCCGCCGTTCATCAACACGAAGCGCACGCCGTTCGAGTTGTTCTTGTACTGATTGGGGATCGAGTTGCCGGCGCCGTTGCCAATCCAGGTGCCGCTCACCGACTTGTCGACGTACGAGTCGTTCGCCGCGAGCGAGCCCGCGGCGCGGGCGAGCTTCGTGGTTTCCTCGGGGATGTCGCTGGCCGCCACGAACGACTCGCCAATGAAGAGGACTTCGTTGCCCTTCGTGGTGCCCTTCTGACAGGTTTCAGAGCCGCCTCCGCCGCTGCCCTGCGCTCCGCCGCTCGCGGTTTCTCCGCCGGTGCCCGGGACGCCGCCGGTGGCATCCAGGCCGCCCGTACCACCCACGCCACCCGTGGCGTCCGCGCCGCCCGTGGCCGCTACGCCGCCCGTGGCGGCCACGCCGCCCGTGCCCGTGCCCGTGCCGCCGGTGGCCGCAATGCCGCCGGTTCCCGGGACGCCGTCGCCGCCGGAACCCACCGTACCGCCGGACGCGACCTCGCCGCCCGTGCCGCCGGAGCTGCTGCCGCCGTCGTCCGTGGCCTCGGCGCCACAGGCAGCCAGAGCAACGCCGAATCCCAGCGTCAGGGTCCAGCGTGGCACGAGCGTGCCGAGCGTCGTCGAGGTGTTTTTGGCGGGGCTTCGGGAGATGTGTCGTGACATGTGCGTCGTTCCTCGCCTTCGAGGAAAGCGTAGGAAGCGCGCGAGGGTGAAGGGACGAAATCGCCCCCAGCGCATCCGTGAAAAGTTCCACTGCGTCGGGAGAGTCGCGAGTCGACGTCGCTGCGCGCGTGCCGTCGCTGGCTCAGAACTCGGTGGCCTGCGTGGGCGTGAGGCCCGAGGCTTCGACGTGCAGCGTGAAACCGAACACGACGGAGGTCGCCGAGTCGCCGCTCACGGTTTGGCGGACGGCAGCGTCGAGCGAAAAGCGCTGATCGACGTAGGCTACGCCGGCGCTCACCGCGTGTGACTCGGCGCCTTGGTCCCAGCGATACCCAGCGCGCGCGTTCACGCGGCCGGCGAGGAGCAGCTCCGCGCCGCCGTTGGCGCGCAGCGTCGTCTCGTCCCAGGTCGTCGTGTCCAAGACCAAGTCGGCCTCGATGGAGAAGTCTTTGGTGCCGTAACCTGCGCCCGCACCCAAGATCAGCGGCGCGTACCCGAGGCCCGTGTCGGTCAGGTTCTGTCCCACGATGGACAGCGCGAGCTCGGGGACCGGGCGCAGCGTGACCCCCGCGTCGAACGTGAAGGCGTTCAAAATGCGCTCGTTTTGCAGCCCCCCGGAGACGCGACTGCGCGGCGGCTCGAGCGGCCCCGGGCCGTCTTCGCTGAGCGAGAGCAAGCGCCCCCCCAAGCCGACGAACAACGTGTCGGCGAACGGCATGGCGAGGGCCAGGCGGATGTCGTTGTATTGGCGGTCGACCCCGTCCGGATCTTGTTGGCTCCAGGTGCCACCGATTCCGCCGGCGAGTCCCGTGCTCGAGACGATCGAGTCGACGGCCGCCGCGCCGTAGCTCTGCCGGCGCGCTTGCGGCCAAATCTGGCCGAAGGCGGTGACATGGTAGATGCGCGTGAGCGCCATGTTGGCGGGGTTTTGAAAGAGCGCGCTCGTGCTGTTGCTCAAAGCGCGCAGGCCGCCGCCCATCGCCGCGATGCGCGCGGTCTCGATGTCGCCGTAGTTGTACCCCACCTCGGGAGGCAGCCCGCTCGGCTCGGCCTGCGCCCGACTCGGACACAAGAGCGCCAAGGTCGACGCTGCGACGCAGCCGAACGCGACCGCGGCGCGCCGCCACGGCGTGGAGACGACCCCTGGACGGAGCGGGGTAGCGGCGGAGTCCTTTCGGAGCATGCGCCTTCCCGTTATCGAAGCCGACCCCCTTCGGGCAAGAAAAAGGCCGTTTCGAAGGGCGATTTCCGCCGCGTCGCGGCGCAGTGCGTCGAAACTCGAGGAGGGTCTGGTGGGAGCCGTGACACCTCGGCGCGCCGCGGTAGCCGAATTGGGCGCTTCCCTCGAAAGAGCCGCCAGGGAGCTAGGTGTTTTCGCTTTCGCCCGGGGAGGAGCGATCGCTTTCAGTGACGATTGAGCGCCCGAATGTGTTCTCGGGGACTCCGTGTCGTACGACGTGCGACACAGGTCGCGCGAAATTTTTCTCGCGCCGTGTTCGAAGCCGATTTGCGCTACAGAGCGAAAGTGCGTCGCTTGTACAGCTTGAACTGTCGACCGTGCGAGTGGTAGCTCCCATGTCCCTTCGGCGGCGCCGTGCAGCGGTGAATCGACGGTTGCTCAAGCGGAACGCAGAAGGGGCGGGGTGGCTTTTCGGCTGCCTTGCGTCATCGGGTGGGGGTAGCAAAGTCCATTTTGCGCTCTTCACCGGTTCGCCCGCACATCGTTGCGGGGGCTCGACCCCATCGAATCGGGCCTCGTTCGACGAGGTCTCCATGCCCTGCCCAAACGGGCACCTTTGCCTCGCTGCGGGGCCACGTCGCACTCTTTTCGAAGGAAGCTCGTGTGGAAAAACTCGGTTCACCAAGTGTGGGGATCGGAAAAAGACTACCGACTTTCGAGGCGAGAGCGCCTGAGTAAGCACGGGTATCCACAGTCTGTGGATAACTTGGGGTTCTTCTGTCCATGAACTAGTAGGACTCGGCGCGGGGGTGCCGGGGTCGGACTTTTGGGATCGTCGAGTCGAGCGGATGCACATTTCCTCACCCGTACTGGAGAGTTGGTATCAGGCCGTCGAGCACACGCGGCGGCGCTCCCCTGCGTCTTTCGAGCAGTGGTTTTCATCCGTTCAGCTCGACTCGCTCGAGGACCGGGTGGTGCGGCTGACGGCGCGCGACGAGTTCGTGCGCGACTGGGTCAAGACGCACTTTCTGCCCGAGCTCGTGGGTCAGCTGGACGCGCTCTTGCGTGTTCCAGGCGGCATGAGCGTGGAGTGGCGCATCGACGCGGCGCTGGCTCGTCCGGTGTGCGCCCCGCCTGCCAGTCGCGCAGCTGCGGCGCCGGCACGCACCTCGTCGCCTCCTCCCGACAGGTCATCGGCCACGAGCTCGCGCGCTCCGCGCCCCGTGTTGGCCGCCGACGCGCCCTCCGCGCGCGCTCAGCTGAACCCGAAGTACACCTTCGACAACTTCGTGGTGGGCTCCTCCAACGAGCTCGCGTACGCGGCGGCGCTCGCCTCGGCGGGTGGTCGTGGCCCCCGCTACAACCCGCTCTTCATCGCGGGCGGCACGGGCCTCGGAAAAACGCACTTGATGCACGCCATCGCGCACAAGGTGCTGGTGGATCGCCCGAACGCGCGCATCGTGTACGTCTCGGCCGAGCACTTCACGAACGAGTTCATCGAAGCGCTCCAGAACCATCGCATGGACGAGTTCCGTGCGCGGTACCGCACGCAGTGCGACCTGTTGCTGCTCGACGACATTCAGTTCTTGGCGGGTCGTGAGCAGACGCAGGAGGAGTTCTTTCACACCTTCAACGCGCTCCACGACGCAGGCACGCCCATCATCGTCACGAGCGACAAGTACCCGCAGCAGCTGCAGCGCATGCCGGAGCGCTTGGTGTCGCGCTTCACGTCGGGCTTGGTCGCGGACGTGCAGGTGCCGCAGCTCGAAACGCGCGTCGCCATCGTGAAGAAAAAGGCGCAGATCGAATGCATCGATCTGAGCGACGAGGTGGCCGTATTGCTCGCGCAAAAGGTGCAGAGCAACGTGCGTGAGCTCGAAGGCGCGCTCATTCGCCTGGCGGCGAAGTCGTCGCTCACGGGCCGGCCCATCAACGAAGAGTTCGCGCTCAGCGAAATGAGCATGGTGGCCCCGTCGCGCCGCGAGCCGGTGAGCGTGGCGGACATTCAGCGCGCGGTGTGCAACCACTTCCGCCTCACCAACGCCGAGCTCCTCAGCAAGGACCGTCACAAGAGCGTCGCGTTCGCACGTCAGGTGGCGATGTACCTGTGCCGGCAACGCCTGAAGTCGAGCTTCCCCGAGCTGGGGCGCGCCTTCGGCAATCGGGATCACACGACGGTCATGAGCGCGGTGCGCCGGGTCGAAGTGTTGCGGCAGAAGGACCCGCAGGTGGCGGCGCACCTCGAGGCCATCGAGCAGCGCCTGGCCTCTGGCGACGAGGCCTGAGTCGGCGCGTCCCAATCGGCGCGGGCAGAATCGGCGAGCTGAATTGGCGTGAGCGGCGCGCCGCGCTGGCGCGTGGCGAGCGCGGACGACTTGCTGCGCCGCGCCGAAGAGGAGCGCGCGGCAGCGTGGCGCGCTGCGGCGTAGCGCGGGAGCGATCGGGCTTTGCCGTGTTGCGCTGGCGAGCGCGTTTGCCGAGCGCCGTTGGCGCGCGCGGCGGTGGGTGACGGCGCTAGGTGACGGCGTAGCGCGGGAGCGACCGGGCTTTGCCGCGCTTGGACGCCCCCCGGAAGCGGGCTCAGTCGCCGTACATGGCTTCTGCGATGGCGAAGGTAGCGTTTTCGAGCTGCGAGTAACCGGCGCGCAGCGACTCGAGATCCGCCCCGCTGGTGAGCATGGCGCGAAGTGCCTCCAGATCTGCCTGGACGCCCGCGACCTGGTCCGGACCGAGCAGGGCGCTGTACGTTTCGAGGGCTTGCTCGGTGGTGTAGATGAGCGTCTCGGCGCGGTTCTTCATTTCCGCCAGGCTGCGGCGGAGCTCGTCCGCTTCTCGGAAGCGTTCGCCGTCGCTCACCAGGGCCTCGACTTCGTCCGGCGTGAGACCGCTGGCGGGTTTGACGCTGATGTTCGTGGAGCGCCCCGTGCCGAGGTCCCTCGCTTCGACCGACAGAATGCCGTCCGCGTTGATGCCGAAGGTGACCTGAATTTTGGGCAGGCCCCGTGGCGCGGGCGGAATGCCGGTGAGCTCGAACCGCGCCAGGCTGCGGTTGTCCTGGGCCATTTCGCGCTCGCCTTGCAGCACGTGAACCGGCACGAACGGCTGATTGTCGATGCTGGTCGTGAAGATTTCGCTGCGCTCGGTGGGCACCGTGGTGTTGCGTGGAATGAGGCGCGTGAAGACACCGCCGCCGGTTTCTACGCCGATGGAGAGCGGCGTCACGTCGAGCAGCAGCACCTCGTCGATTTGACCCGAGAGCGCGGCGCCCTGAATGGCCGCGCCAATCGCGACGACCTCGTCCGGGTTGACGCCCTTGTGCGCCTCGCGACCGAACAGCCTGGTGACCGCGGCTTGCACGGCAGGCATGCGCGTCATGCCGCCCACGAGCACGACTTGGTCGATGGCGCTGGGCTCGAGCCGCACCTCGGCGAGCACTCTGCGGCAGGCGTCCAGCGTGCGCTCGACGAGATCCGCAGTCATGATTTCCAGCTCGCTGCGCTTCATGGTGCGCTCGAGGTGGAGCGGTCCGCCCTTGTCGATGGCGATGAACGGAACGTTGATTTCCGTTTCGAGCGACGAAGAAAGCTCGTGCTTCGCTTTTTCTGCGGCTTCGCGGAGCCGCTGCAGGCTCATGCGGTCCTTGCGCAGGTCCAACTGGTGCCGCGCAAAAAACTCGTCCGCGAGCTTGTCCACGATGCGACGATCGAAGTCCTCGCCGCCGAGGTGCGTATCGCCGCCCGTGGCGCGCACGTTGAATACGCCACCCTCGATTTCGAGGACGGAAATATCGAAGGTGCCGCCGCCGAGGTCGTAGACGGCGATGCGCTCCGCCTTGCCGCGATCCAAGCCGTAGGCGAGCGCGGCCGCGGTGGGTTCGTTGATGATGCGTTTGACATCGAGCCCGGCGATGGTCCCCGCGTCCTTGGTGGCCTGACGCTGCGCGTCATCGAAGTAGGCCGGAACCGTGACGATGGCTTCCTTGACCTCGTGGCCGAGGTAGTCCTCGGCGATTTCCTTCATTTGTGCGAGCACGACGCTCGACACTTCGGGCGGCGACATGCTGCGCCCGCCGAGCGACACCCAGGCGTCGCCGTTGGTGTGCGGCGTGATGGTGTAAGCTACGGCGGCGCTCTGCCGCGCGACTTCGGGCGAGTCGAACTTCTGCCCCATGAGCCGCTTGACGGCGACGATCGTGCGCTCTGGGTTGGCGGTGGCTTGACGCTTGGCGACTTGACCGACCAGACGCTCACCCTTTTCGGTGAACGCCACGATGCTCG
>JAEYVE010000141.1 GCA_023432025.1 Pseudomonadota bacterium | reverse complement strand
CCAGGCGACAACGTGACGATGGAGATCACGCTGATTACGCCGGTCGCTTTGGAGACGCAGGCGCGTTTCGCCATCCGCGAAGGCGGCCGCACCGTCGGCGCCGGCGTGGTCACCAAGATCATCGAGTGATAGGGCCAAGGGCGATCGAGTGATCGGTAGGCGCAACACCGAGCGAGTCCAGATCGCCCTCAGCTGCACCGAATGCGGGTCGAGAAACTACAAGACGACCCGCGCTCGTAGAGAAGGGGTCGCCCCTCTCTCCCTCAAGAAGTTCTGCCGGATCTGCAATCGACACACGATCCACATCGAAAGCAAGTAACCCGAGAAGGCCCGCCCCGGCAGAAATGCCACGAGCGGGCCTTCCGGCCCCAAAAGACCCGGAAAATACAGACAAAGGGGTATAGCTCAGTCGGTAGAGCAGCGGATTCCAAATCCGCAGGTCGGGAGTTCGAGCCTCTCTGCCCCTGCAATCCTCCCCGCGCAGAAGTCTTCATTCACTCCCCAAACCAAAGAACGGTTTGAACGTCATGGCCAACGAGAGCGACCGCAACGAAAAGCCGACGATCGACGAGTCGATCGACGCGCAGCCGTCCATCGGTGGTCCGGAGGCCGAAAACACCGCTCTGGCCAACGCGCCGGAAGAAGAGCGCACGGTGGGGCAGCTGGGAGGCGCCGTCCGCTACGTGCACGCGGCCTTCTTCGTCGCCGGCATGCTCGCGGCGTACATTTGCGGCAAGCTGGTCCTGGGTCTTTGGAACGCTTTGGCGGACTGGCCCGAGGCTGCGCGGCTCGTACCTCAGCTCATACAGTACGGCGAGGACGAGCGCGGTGGCGTGTCCTTGGCCGTGGGCGCGGTCATCGGAGCACTCGTCGTGCTCCACTACTTCAGGAAGCCGTCGACCCGGGGTTGGGCGGACGACGTTGCGGCCGAATTGAGCCGGGTGACTTGGCCCAACCGTGAAACGGTGATGAACGGTACGCTGGTCGTGCTCATCGCAGGCGCCGTCGGTACGGTCTATATCGCTCTTCTCGATCGCTTCTGGGGCTACCTCACGAACCTGGTGTACGGCGCATGAGCTCTGATACCGAAAATCAAAAGCATACGCCCGACCTACCCTCCAAGAAGTGGTACGTCGTTACGACGTATTCTGGCTACGAGAACAAGGTCAAGGGCTCGCTTCAGGAGCGCATCCGCCAGTACCACATGGAGGAGCGCTTCGGTGAAATCCTGATCCCCACGGAAACGGTCACCGAGTCCACCAAGACGGGCAAGCAGCGCGTGCGCTCGCGCACCACCTTCCCCGGCTATCTCTTCGTCGAGATGGCCATGGGCGAGGACGCGTGGCACCTAGTCAAGAATACGCCCAAGGTCACCGGCTTCATCGGTGACCAGCATCCGCGCGAGGTCAAGCCGCCGCACATCGAAGATTTGCGGAAGGGCATCGTCGAGGGCGCGGTCAAGCCAAAGCCTCGCTACGAGTTCCGCGAGGGCGACGAAGTGCGCGTGGTGGTTGGCGCGTTCGCCAACTTCTCGGGCACGGTGCAAGAGGTCAAGGCCGACAAGCAGAAGCTCAAGGTGATGGTGAGCATCTTCGGTCGTCCCACGCCCGTCGAGTTGAACTTCTCCGACGTCGAGAAGCGCTGAGCAACCCCTGAGTTTCGTTGGTCCGTTACTCGGACCGAGTGTTTCCTTGGTCCGCCCCGGACCAGTGTCCCGTTCCGGACCGTAGAGGTAGAGCACCATGGCCGCAGCCAAGAAGAAGATCACAGGTTACATCAAGCTCCAGTTGCCCGCTGGCAAGGCCAACCCGGCGCCCCCCGTGGGTCCCGCGCTCGGTCAGCACGGCGTCAACATCATGGGGTTCTGCAAGGACTTCAACGCCAAGAGCGCCAAGCTCGGCGACACGGTCGTTCCGGTGGTCATCACCGTGTACGCCGACCGTTCGTACACGTTCGAAATGAAGTCCGCGCCGGCCACGGTGCTCATCAAGAAGGCCATCGGCCTCAGCATGGGCAAGCCGGGTTCGGGCTCCAAGGAGCCGAACAAGCAGAAGGTCGGCAAGATCACGTGGGCGCAGCTCCGTGAGATCGCGCAGACGAAGCTCCAGGACATGAACGCGACGGACGTCGAAGCCGCCGCTCGGTCCATCGCCGGAAGCGCCCGCAGCATGGGCGTGGACGTCGTTCAGTAAGCCCGCCGCGGCCCCCGAGCCCCTCGTGGAGCGCCCGCTGACGGACGCTCGGAACGAAGCTCTCGCGGCCGCCTATCGAAGTCTCTGAGTTTGCTGGGCCTCGCCCAGTTTTACTGGGACCTGCAGTTGCCGAAAGGCGCGTGCAGCCTCCCCAGGAGTCGAAGGACGAACCCATGCCCAAGAAGATCGCAAAGAAGAGGGCCGCCGCCCTCGCCGGCTTCGAGCACGGCAAGCAGCACACGGTGGATGATGCCGTGGCCGTCGTGCAGAAGACGTCCTACGTGAAGTTCGACGAGAGCGTCGACATCGCGGTGCGCCTCGGAGTCAATCCGAAGCACGCCGATCAAATGGTGCGCGGCGCCGTGGTGCTGCCGCACGGCACCGGTAAGTCCGTGCGCGTCGCCGTGTTCGCGCGCGGCGAAAAGGAGAAGGAGGCTCGCGACGCGGGCGCCGACTTCGCTGGCTCGGACGACTTGGTCGAGAAGGTCCAAGGCGGCATGCTCGACTTCGACCGCGTCATCGCGACCCCGGACATGATGGGCGTCGTCGGTAAGCTCGGTCGTATCCTCGGCCCGCGTGGCCTCATGCCGAACCCCAAGGTGGGCAGCGTGACGGTGAACGTGGCGCAGGCCGTGGCCGAGGCCAAGGCCGGTAAGGTCGAGTACCGCGTGGACAAGGCGGGCGTCGTGCACGCGCGCATCGGTCGCCGCTCGTTCCAGGCGGCCCAGCTCGCCGACAACGCTCGCGCGATGGTCCAGGAGCTCATCGCTCGTCGTCCGCCGACCGCCAAGGGCATCTACCTTCGGAGCATCACGCTCTCGACGACGATGGGCCCCGGTGTTCGCATCGACACCAACACCGTCGCCGCCACCACGGAGGAGGACAACTAATGGCCAACGCCGAAAAGAATCAGCAGATCAGCGAAATTCGCGATCGCTTCGACCGCATGACCTCCGCCGTGTTCCTGGACTTCACCGGGATGACCGTCGCCGAGGTCAGCCAGCTGCGGGACCGCTTCCGCGCCAAGGGCGTGGAGTACAAGGTTCTCAAGAACACGCTCGTCAAGAAGGCGCTCGGCGACCAACCCTGGTCGCAGGGTTTGTCCAACGCCCTGAAGGGCATGACGGGTGTGGCGTGGAGCTTCGAAGAGCCGAGCGCTGCCGCCCGCGTCGTGGGCGACTTCGTCAAGGACAACGAGAAGCTCAAGGTCAAGGCCGGCGTGCTCGAGGGTCAAGTCCTCAGCGCCGCGCAGGTCGTCGATCAACTCGCCAAGCTGCCCAGCAAGGACGAGGCTCGCTCGCTCTTGCTCGCCACCTTCAACGCGCCGGCCGAGAGCCTCGTGCGCCTCATCAACGCGCCGGGTCAGCAGTTCGTGCTGCTGCTCAACGCCAAGAAGACGAAGGACGGCGGCTGAGTTTCGCCCGCCTCTCTTCGCCTCGTTTCCACGTTTTTCCGCGAACAGTTTTCAAAAAACGAGCAGAAGTCCGCAGCGGCAGTCGATCAGCAGGTTGATCGGCGCGTCCGGTGAGGCAGCTCAATGGAGTAAAAAATGGCTGACATTACGAAGGACCAGGTCGTCGAATTCCTCTCCAACCTCCCGGTGATCCAGATCGCCGAGCTGGTGAAGGAGCTCGAGGGCAAGTGGGGCGTGAGCGCTGCGCCCGTTGCCATCGCCGGCGGCGGTGGTGGTGCGGCTCCGGCTGCTGCGGTCGAGGAGAAGACGGAGTTCGACGTCATCCTCGCCGACGCTGGCGCGCAGAAGATCAACGTCATCAAGGTGGTCCGTGAGATCACCGGCCTCGGCCTCAAGGAGGCCAAGGATCTCGTCGAGGCCACGCCCAAGACGCTCAAGGAAGGCGTCTCCAAGGAAGAGGCCGAAGACATCAAGAAGAAGCTCACCGAAGCCGGCGCCAAGGTCGAGGTCAA
>JAEYVE010000300.1 GCA_023432025.1 Pseudomonadota bacterium | reverse complement strand
TCTCCGGTGCCGGAAAACCGATACCGTAAAACACCGACACCACGCAGCTGGCGACTCGCCCGTCGGGCAGGGTCGAGCCTCCGTTCGACGCGCTCGTCACGCGGCCGTCACTGCCGATGAGAAAGCGCACCTCGACACGCCCCTCGAGGTTCGGGTTGCGTGCGAGGCCCTGCTCGTAGCACATGCGCATCCGGCCGAAGTTCTGGCGCACGATGCGTTGAATCACCTCGGGGGGCATTCGCCCGCTCACGTTCACGCTAGCGACGCGAAGCTTGGGCACCCCCGAGCTCTTGTAACCGCTGCCGCCCAATCGACCACCGTTGCCCCAGCCCCCGGGCCCTCCCGGCCCGCCTACGCCCCCGGGTCCAGCGAGTCCGCCGCCAATGCCGTTGATGCCATAGCCGGTGCCCCCGGGGCCGCCGGAGCCGTCTCCAACGCCGAGCGAGCCCATGCCGATGGATTCGCCGAGCCCGCCGCCGAACATTCCAGCGTCCGCCAGAGCCAGCTGCCCCGCCGAAGGGACGTTGCCCCACGAAACGGGCAGCGCGCCCGGCGCCGCGTTCAAGAGCGCAATCATTCCGCCGGAGCGAGCCTCCGCCAGCACGTCTGCGCGGGACGGCCCCGCCTCCGCCGAACGCTTCGGGCCGCCCGCCGTTCCTGAAGCCGCCCGTTCGAGGGTGGTGACTTCCGGCGCCGGCGCGCCGGCGCCGGCGCTCGAGGCGTCGCTGCCCGTTTCCGCGGGCTCGCGCTTTTCTTCGCGCAAAGCCGACGCCTCCAGGTACTGCGAAATCAAGAGCAGCCGCTCGCGCGTCATGTCGCCTTCTTCGCTCGCCCACAGCGGCGGCGAAGCGAACGCCATCGCGCCGAACAGCGCCGCCGCCGCGCCGAACGTCGACAAGAACGACGTGCACACGTTGCGGTCCACGCGCTCGACGAGCGCCACGCTCGGCGCCACCTCCGGTGGCGCCAAGCGCACCAGAAACGCAATTTCACCGAGCTCCACGCGAACGGATTTCACGCGATCGAGCTCCATCTCCTGCGCGCTCGTCACTTCCAGCGGCGCGTCGTTCGACAGCGGCTCCGCCGAAAACGAGCGGCAACCAGCGGGCGCGCGCACGTACACACGGTCGCGTTCTGCGTGAACCAACGCAAAGCGCGCGGAATCGAGCGTCTTCTCGGCGATCACGAAGTCGCACTCCGCGTCGGTTCCGAGGCAGTAGGCGCGCCCCGACTGAAGCTCGCTCACCGCGACGTGCTCGACGGACAAAACCTGATCGCCCCACGTGACGACGATTTCCACCCATTCGCTTCGTTTGCTCTTGCTCATGAATCGCTCCTGGTTCGTTCAGAGCCGCGCGACGCACGTCACTCGGCACACTTGGGCGCAAGTCCCCGTTCGCGAGCTTTCGCTCACGCACGCAGAAACGAGCACGTCCTCGTTCACGAACGCTGGGTTTCGAGCGCGCCCACTTCACGGGAAAGCCGCGGAGAGTGGTCCCGACGTCCGCGCGTTCGTGCGAAACGGGCGTCGATGTCGCTCTCTCGAAGTGACAGCGCCAAAGCGTCGAGGTTCCCGAGCAAACGTAAAGGCGCGAACGAACGACGTACGTCGTTCGTCGTTTCCGAAACGGGGCCTCGGCGGAGAGGCGCGAAAAACGTCCGCTCCCGCGGGCCAGCCGAGGCGCACTCCGGCGCGCTTTGCCCCAGCGCGGGAGCGACCGAACGACGACGCACTCCGCCGCCCCCAAAAAAGAGCGACCGAAATGACGACGGGCTCGGCCGCCTTTGAAGAGGGCGAAGCCGAGCCCGCGAAGCGCGCGTCGCTTACTTGAGGATGATCACGTCACACGGGAAGCCAGCAAAGAACTTGTTGGACTCCGGTGCCTGCCAGAGCGTGCACGCTTCGCCCTGGAGCGTGATGACGGTGCCGTTCGTCATTTCCCACTGGTCCTTCGGCAGGACGACGTCGTTGATGAAAACGTCGCCGGTACCCTCTGAGCCAGGCTTGATTTGGAGCTCCCCGCCGAGATCGAACGTGCAGGACTTGAGGCCCGACACCGTCGAAGCAATGCGGTTCGCGAGCTCCATGGTGTCCGTGCTCAAGAACGCCGTCGCCGTGCCACCCGCTTCGCTGTACTTGCCGGCAGGCAGGAAGCAGAAGTACGGCGGAGTCGACATGTAGTCGTGCGGGCACCCTTCGTTATCGGGCGGCGGAGCGTTACCGTTTTCCGTGCGATAGCGCGCCCACTGCGCGATGCCCTTGCAGGGGCCATCGAGCGTGCCCGAGTGCTGACCCGCCGTCGCGCCCTGCACGCCATCCGCCCAGCTCGGCAACTCGCCCATGCCGGCCTGCGCGTAGTAGTCGAACCACTGCGGGTTTCGGATGTCGGGGTTTTCGATGCCGAACACCAATGTGCGCACGCCCTTTGCGGAAGCGAGCTGCAGCGACGCGATGAGCGCGTCCGCTGCGCATGGCGCATGCGGATCGTCGCAGAAGTCTGGCTCTCCGTCGGTGACCAGCAAAATGTAGCGATCTCCCGGCTCCGTATCGCCCAAGAGGAGCTCCGCGGCTTGCTCGATGGCCAGCGCCGTCGGGGTCTCCCCTTTTTCGCTCGGCGCGCCCAGCGCGTCATAGGCGGCTTTGACCACCTCGTAGTTGTCCGTGGCGAACGGCGTCGGCGTGCTCAGTCCGACGCAGCTCGAGTTGCTGCCCGTGTAGCTCGCAAAGCCGAAGCGAACGTCCGACTGCAGGTTTTCGATGACCGGCAGCACCGCCTCCTTCAGCGAGTTCCAGAACTGCGTTTGTCCCTGGAACATGCTGCTCGAACGATCGACCAACACGAGCACGGTCGGCGTTTGCGGCTCGAAGTTCAGCTCGGAGTCCTGGCAGTACGTGCCGCCGCCGGCCCCCGGGCTATTTCCCGTGCCGTCCAGGCCCGCACCGCCGGTGCCCGGCTGCGCGGGACCGCTGCCGGTGCCCAGGATGACGCCGCCGGTGCCGGTGCCGCCGCTGCCGTTCCCGTCGGCGCCTCGCGAACGCCCGTTGTCGCTACTGCCACAGCCGACCGCGAGGGCAGACGCGCCGACCATCGCTGCAAGAAAGCCGAACCGAAACTGCGCCGAGGCGCTTTTGAAGCTCGAAAAAGCCATGCTCCCGGATGGTACGGGCGCGCGCTTCCGGCGCCTAGCCGGGAGTGAAGGCGAGTAGCCATTTTTGGCCGCACAGGCTGCTCAACCAACACCCTGTCTGCATTTTTTTAGCCCGACTGACAGACCTTCGACCGCACACGGGGCTCTCTCGATGGTCCACCGCGCCGCGTCACAGGACCCGGACACTCGTCTTTTCGGGGGGCGGTCGCGGAACTCGAGGCACGTCCGCTCCCGCGCTACGTCCGGAGCGCGGCTTCGCGGCCCCACACGCGTCACGGCACGCTCACGCGCCAACGTTCACGAACGAACGAACGAACGAACGAACGAACGAACGTCATCAGCAAGACAGCACATCGCGCCGAGAGCTTCGCGAGCCACACGACTCCCCCACGCGACGTGACTACGCAGCTTCGTCGCTGAGTTTCCTCGGAACACGCGCGCTCACCTTGTGCGCCAAAACGAACGTGGAGCCGTCACTTCGCAGCTCGTAGCTCGGCGCGTACGCGTTAACGTTCGCAACGTGGCGCGTCATATCACCCCCGTTTCACTCTGTGCCCTCTTCACGCTGTTCGTCGCCTGCTCGAGTGACGACGACAACGAGGACGCCACCCAGGCCACGGGCGGCGCGTCGAGCGGCGGCGCGTCGAGCGGCGGCGCGTCGAGCGGCGGAACGAGCGGCCCCGGAGCGGCTGGCGCCCCGGGCTCGGCAGTAGGGCCCCGCATCGGCCCCTGCCCGCTCTTTCCCGCCGACAATCCGTGGAACACGGACATTTCCGACGCGCCACTGCACCCGAACAGTGACGCGTTCATCGACTCGATCGGCCGCGACACCACGCTGCATCCGGATTTCGGCACCGAGTGGGAAGGTGCGCCCATCGGCATTCCCTACGTGCTGGTCGGCGGCGATCAGCAGCGAGTCCCCGTCACGTTCGAATACGACGAAGACAGCGATCCGGGCCCCTACCCCATTCCGGAAAATCCACCCATCGAAGGCGGTCCGGACAGCGACGGCGACCGCCACGTGCTGGTGGTCGATACGGACGAGTGCGTTCTCTACGAGGTGTTCAGCGCCTATCCGCCGGAGGAAGACGGCGAGCCCTGGCAGGCCGGAAGCGGAGCCATCTTCGATCTTTCGTCGAACGAGCTGCGCCCCGAAGGTTGGACGTCCGCGGACGCCGCAGGGCTTCCCATTTTGCCGGGACTCGTCCGCTACGACGAGGTCGTGGAGCACGGAGAAATCTTGCACGCGCTTCGCTTTACGGTGTCCAGGTCGCAGCGCGCGTACGTTCACCCTGCCACCCACGCGGCGAGCAGCTCCACCGATCCGGATTTGCCGCCGATGGGACTGCGTGTGCGCATGAAGGCCGACTACGATTGCTCGGAGCTCAGCCAAGAAGTGCAGGTGATTTGCGACGCGCTGAAGCGCTTCGGCATGCTCGTGGCCGACAACGGCTCCAATTGGTACGTGAGCGGCACGCCCGATCCTCGTTGGAACGACGACGCGCTCCGCGACCTCCGGCAGGTGACCGGCGACGCGTTCGAGGTCGTCGACACGGGACCCAGTTTGCCCTGGCCGCCCGAATGAAGGCGCGGCGTTCAGCCCGCACGAAGATCGGTGTCCCGAGGCCGAGAAAAAAACCGAGGGTCTGCTGCGCAACGCGCCACACACGCCAGGCCCGGCGGCGGCGCTGCGCGCAAAATGCGCTCGACGCTGGCGTGAGCCACGCCGATGCGCTCGGCCACCCAGCGCACTTCGTCGAATCCACGAGCTTGCAGGAAATGCACGGCGAGCGCGTTGCGCAAAGCGCGTGGCACGTACACGCATGCGGCGTCCACGGCGCTCACCAAGACGTGCGCCTCTTCGCAGCGCGCGAAGCGCGCCGCGCGCAGAGGATTTCCCACGAGCGAAAGGCCCGGCTCGGGCGGAGTGTACTTGCGCAGCTCGGCGACGCCCTCCGCGACGGCGCCGCGACCTGCGCAGCGCGTGAGGCGCTCCGCAGTCACCCACGGCTCGAGGCGCGCTCCCCAGAGGTCTCGTTCCGTCGACCAGGGCCACAGGACGGGGTCAGAAACGAGCCCCAGCTTGCACGGACGCTCATGAAGCGACAGGGCTTCCGTGAGCGCGACGTCCGGCTCCACCCTACGGCAGCTGACGGGCGTCCAGGCGGCCCGGGAACCACCTTGCCAAGACCCACTCGTGAGCAAGAGCGCGAGCGCGCTCGCCGCCGGCACACCACGAAAAAAGGCGCTCCCTCGCGGCTCGAAGCAGCTCGGCACGAGCAAGTGGACGTAGCCTGGCACGATGCACGCGGCGAGCGCGTCCGGAAAGGCGTCCCGGAGCCTGAGCCACAAGCGATCCGCCGCCTCCGCGTGCGTCCAGAAAGCCGAGTCAGAAGCGCCAAACGGAACGCGACCCACGACGTGAACGAACATGTCGCTTGCTCGGCCCGACGCTCGCCTTGGTTGCGGCTTCGAGCGCGCTCCCGGCGAGAGGCGTGAAACGGTTCCTACCGCCCGAAAGTCCTGGTAGACGCCCCCATGCTCTATCTCTGGGTGAAAGCGTTCCATGTGCTCGGCATCACGTTGTGGATTTCGGGGCTCTTGACCGCACTGCACTTGCTTACTGCCGCAAGCAAGGCGCCCGCGCAGAGCCCAGAGGAGTTCCAACGTCGCGAAGGCTCCATCGGGCGCTTCTTGGACGCGAGCGCGGGGCTCGCCATCGTGACGGGGCTGTGGATGCTTCTCTCGGTGCCGTCCATTCTGAGCGGCGCCGGGTTCATGCACGCCAAGCTCACCTTGGTGCTCGCTCTCCTGGGCCTACATGGGTACGTGCGCGCGCAGCTGAAGCGCTTTCGGACCGGCCGCGGCAAGCCCATTTCGTCCGCCCTGCTTCCGGTCGTGGTGCTTTTGACCGCGGCAATCGCCGTTCTCATCTTGGTCCGACCGTTCTGAGAGCGGACGACGTTCGTCACCGAAAGGATCCCCGATGAGACGTTGGACGAGGGTTTGCGCTGCGCTGCTCCCGCTCACCCTATTCACCGGCTGCAGCGGGGAAGACGAGCTCCCTGACAGCGGCATCGGTGGGCCGGCGCCTCCAGGCGGCGGTACGACGACCCCGGGTGGACAACCTGGCGGGATTGGCGATCGCTGCGAGACGGACCGCGACTGCAAGACCGAGCTGTGCCTCCCTGCGGAGGCTTCCACGAATAGCCTGACACTCGGAACGCCTCCCGGCGGACTCTGCACGGCTCGCTGCGAAGAGGACGACGATTGCCCGGAGTCCGGCACCTTCTGCGTGCCGTTTTCGCTCCGGGACGGCTACTGCGTGCCGAGTTGCCTTTTCGGCACGCCAGCCGAAGACGAAAACAAGTGCTACGGGCGCCCCGAAATGTCGTGCCAGCCGCTGCTTCAGGAGAGCGGCATTTCGTGTGACACGACGCTCGACTGCCCCGAGCCGCTCTATTGCCTCGAAGGTGAGTGCAGCATTGCGGCTCTGTGCATGCCCCGCTGCAACAGCAACCAGGACTGCCCCGAGGGGCGCTTTTGCGAGCCGGCGCTGGGCGAATGCGTAAAAACCGAGCCGCGGGGCAAAGCGCTCGGCGAAAGCTGCAATCCGAACGCAGCCACCGAAGAATGTCGCGGCGTCTGCGTGAATTTGGGCGGCGAAGGCGGCGAGTGTGTCGAATTCTGCACGCTGGGCGCGCCAAACGGCTGCGGCTACGAAGACGCGACGCGCGCGCCCGTCGTGTGTGCGATTGGCTACGACGTGGGCGAGCCGCTGGGCGCGCTCGACGACGGCATCTGCGCCACGGTGTGCGCCTGCAACGACGACTGCCCGGAGACGCAGCGGTGCGTCGACTTGGACGACGGGGATCCCCTTTGCATGAGCGGCGTCGACGAAGACGAGTCGCTCACCGAATGCACGGAAGGCTCGTGACGGCGCTGGGGCGGTGCAAAGTGCGGCCGCCAGCGCCTGCTCCGAGGCTCGGACGATGAAGCTCCCGAGAGCGTTCGACCCCTTCACGCTGGCCATTGCGCTCGCCGTGACGGTGGCCGTGCTCGCTCCGTGCCGCGGCGAGGTTGCCCGCGTGCTCGACGTCACCTCCACACTCGCGATCTCGCTCTTGTTCTTCTTTCAAGGGGTCAAGCTCTCTCGCGAAGCGTTGGTCGAAGGGCTCGTTCACTATCGCCTTCACCTCGTGGTGCTCACCACGACGTTCTTCGTCTTCCCGCTGCTCGGCCTCGTGCTCCAGCCGCTCGGCGAGCGCTTGGTATCGCCGGCGCTGTACGCCGGGGTGGTCTTCTTGTGCGTGCTGCCCTCGACCATTCAATCCTCCGTCATTTTTACGTCCATCGCGGGCGGGAACGTCGCGGCCGCGGTGTGCGCGGCGTCGCTCTCCAGCGTGCTCGGGGTCGTGCTCACGCCCGTGCTTTGGGGCGTGCTGGGCTCGGGGCAAGCCGCCGGAGCGGTCTCGTTCGGGGCCATCGGCGACATCGCGCTCGTGCTGCTCTTGCCGCTCATTTTGGGGCAGCTCGCGCGCCCCCGCTTGGGAGCGTTCGTGGAGGCGCGTCGCAGCGCCTTCAAGCTGCTGGATCAAGGGACGATCGTCCTCATCGTGTACCTCGCCTTCAGCCGCTCCGTCGTGGACGGCCTGTGGCGCTCCATCCCGCTCGAGAGCTTGGCCACGCTCGCCCTCTTCATGCCCGTTCTCTTGGGGCTCGTGCTCACGTTCACCTGGCAGGTCGCGCGCCGCCTCGGCTTCTCGCGTCGGGACGAAATCGCCATCGTCTTCTGCGGCTCCAAGAAGAGCCTCGCGACGGGCGTACCCATGGCGCAGGTCCTGTTTCCCAGCGCCGTCGTGGGCCAGCTCGTCTTGCCGCTCATGTTCTTCCACCAACTCCAGCTGATGGCCTGCGCGGTCATCGCGCGTCGCTACGCAGCCTCGACCGCCCCCGACCCGCCTGCGCGCTGAGCGCCTCACACGCGCCGCGACGCCCGCGTCCGAGCAGACGCTCCCCCGCTCCCCTCCTCGGCCCCGCCCTCCCGAGGCCGCCCCCACAAAGACCGAAAGGCGGCGACCGAGGTCGCCGCCTTTCGCGGTCAGGCTACGAGTGAGCTACGGCTCACACCACGCACTCGACCTCGACGGTTTCGCCCGCCTTGGCGTACGGCACCTGATTGCCCTCGATCGCCTTGCCGTTCACCGTCAGCTTCGCGGGGCCAGCGTTGCCGCTGTTCTTCACCCGAATGTTGTACGTGGCTCCGCGCGCGCGACGCACGATGGTGTACTCGGGGACGTTCTTGGTCATGCAGGGCTGCACGACCAGGCCGTCCCACTCGGGACGCACGCCCAAGAGGTACTGGCTGATGGCGACGAAGTTCCACGAGCCCGTGCCGGTGAGCCAGCTGTTCTTGGCTTCTCCAGGCTTCACGGCGTCCTTGCCAGCGATCATCTGCGCGTACACGTACGGCTCCGTACGGTGCAAGTCGCTGATGTCCTCGAGGTAGGACGGCGCGATCTTCGTGTAGTACTCCCACGCGCGCTCCGGGCGACCAATGACCGTCTCGGCGATCATGATCCACGGATTGTTGTGGCAGAAGATGCCCGCGTTCTCCTTGTAGCCGGCGGGGTACGTGGAGATTTCACCGTACTCGAGCACGTACTCGGTGAACGCCGGGTTGTTCAGCACGATGCCGTACTGGCAATCCAAGCGCTCCTTCACGCTGTCGAGCGCCTTCTGCGCTTCGCCGGTCTTCACGCCGATACCGGCCATGACGCAGTAGCCCTGCGGCTCGATGAAGATCTTGCCTTCCTTGTTCTCGTCCGAGCCGACCTTCTTGCCGAAGAAGTCGTACGCGCGGAGGAACCACTCGCCGTCCCAGCCGTGCTTGAGCACGACCTGCTCCATCTTGGCGACTTCCTTGCGGACGCGCTCGCCCTCGGCCTTGTCGCCCTTGCGCTCGACCATGTCGGCGTACATCGGGCCGATGCTCACGAACATGCCGGCGATGAAGATGGACTCCGCCGTGCGGCCCTCGCGATTCTCGGTGGTCTGGAAGGACTCACCGGGAGTTTCGCTGAAGCAGTTCAGGTTGAGGCAGTCGTTCCAGTCGGCGCGACCGATGAGCGGCAGACCGTGCGGCCCCAAGTTGTTGATGACGTGGTCGAACGAGCGCTTGCAGTGCTCGAGCAGGCTCTGCGCCTTCGAGGCGTCGTTGTCGAACGGCACGCTCTCGTCGAGGATGCTGAAGTCGCCCGTTTCCTTGATGTAGGCGGCGACGCCGAGGATGAGCCAGAGCGGATCGTCGTTGAAGCCGCTACCCACCTCGTTGTTGCCGCGCTTGGTGAGCGGCTGGTACTGGTGGTACGCGCTGCCGTCCTCGAACTGCGTGGCGGCGATGTCCAGAATACGCTCACGCGCGCGCTCCGGCACCAGGTGCACGAAGCCCAACAGGTCCTGGTTCGAGTCGCGGAAGCCCATGCCGCGACCAATGCCGCTCTCGAAGAACGAGGCGGAGCGCGACATGTTGAAGGTCACCATGCACTGGTACTGGTTCCAGATGTTGACCATGCGATCGAGCTTTTCGTCGGTGGACTTCACCGAGTAGCCGCTGAGCAGATCGCTCCAGTACTTCTTGAGCTTGCCGAGCTCGGCTTCGACCTTTTCCTTGCTGTCGAGGCCACCAATCATGGCCAGTGCAGGCTTCTTGTTGATGACGCTCTTCGACTCCCACTTCTGGTCCTTTTCGACCTCGATGTAGCCGAGCACGAAGACGAGCGTTTTCTCCTCACCCGGAGCGAGCTCCACGTCCACGCAGTGCGAAGCAATGGGCGACCAACCGGCGGCCTTGGAGTTCTGGCTCTTGCCCGCGAACGGCACCTGAGCCTCACCGAAGCCGTTGTAGAGACCGATGAACGTTTCGCGATCCGTGTCGTAGCCGGAGACGGGCGCGTTCACGTGATAGAACGCGTAGTGGTTGCGGCGCTCCTTGAACTCGGTCTTGTGATAGAGCGTTTGACCACCGCCCATGATCTCGACCTCGCCGGTCGAGAAGTTGCGCTGGAAGTTCGTCATGTCGTCCTGGGCGTTCCAGAGACACCACTCGACGAACGAGAACAACTTGAAGCTCTTCTTGGCCGAAGACTCGTTCTTCAGCGTGACCTGATGAACCTCGCAGTTCTGGTTCACGGGCACGAAGAACAACGTCGACGCGCGCAGGCCGTTGCGCTTGCCGCTGATGGTCGAGTAGCCCAGGCCGTGACGGCACTCGTACTCGTCCAGGTCCTTCTTCACCGGGCCCCAAGAGGGACACCACACGTCACCGCCGTCGTTCACGTAGAAGTAACGACCGCCGTCGTCCGTGGGGACGTTGTTGTAGCGGTAGCGCGTGAGGCGACGCAGACGCGCGTCGCGGTAAAAGCAGTACCCACCCGCTTGATTCGAGATCAGCCCGAAGAACTCCTGCGAACCGAGGTAGTTGATCCACGGGTACGGGGTCTTGGGGGTGTTGATGACGTACTCTTTGTTCTCGTCGTCGAAGTGACCGAAGCGCATTGCTCTGTTCTCTCGAGGTGGGGATACGAAAGCCGCCCGACGTCCGGGTGGCTACAAGCGAGCTGCGATGTGGCACCGCTTCCTGCCGGAAGCCATCACAAACGACGGCCCAGCTGGCGGAGCGGACCATAGTTGAGGCCGGCCCGTGTGTCACCGGCGCATCCTATTGAAATTAGGCGAATTTTTCAGGAACGGCGACCGCGTCCGGAGAGCGCCTCTCCGCGCCTCGAGCAGCCTGGGCGGAGTACTTTCGCCACACTGCCCGCGTGAAGGCGTGCGGACGGCTGAGCGGCCCGCCCGTACCGCGCCTCCGCCCTCAAAGCAGTGGGCCTCGTTCGCGGAGCCAGTCCGCGGAACTAGGCCCACGCGCCTTACTTGGTGCTGGCCTTGGCCTGGGGCCCCTCCTCGTCCAAGTAGGCGGTCACCCACGCGAACGGCGCGTTCCAGTTGATGGTAATTTCGTTGACGCTCCACGCTTCGATGTTGTCCACGAAGCACTTCTGCGGCTTGCAACCGGGGAGCCCCGCGGCCTTCACGTAGGGATCTTGAAGGCTCGAGTTGGGTCCGCCGGACACGGCGCCGGGAGGAGCTTCGGGGAAGCGCGCGTCCGCCTGCTTCGACCAGAAGCGGTGATGGGGATTCACGAGCGGGTTCGAACCCCAGCCGGAAACGTACGACTGCGAGAGAGCATTCCTACCGAGGAGGTAGTCCATGCCGAGCACCACGCCCTCGAGATACACGTCCTTTTTCGTGAAATCCGCGGCGAGCGCCAGGATCATCATGTTGTTCAACACGAAGGAGTTCGAGCCCCACGGGTACTTGCCGGACGCGTCCGCCTTGAACGGCATGCGGTACCCCTGCTGACCGACGAGCGTGACGTACTTGTCCGCTGCTCTCACAATCTTCTGACGCTGAGCCGCTTGCTCGGTGGCGGGCAGCGCCCCAGGAACCACCGCGAGCGAAATGGTTCCGAGCGCGTCCGTGTGGGCCCAGTTCATGGAAGATGGAGCGCCGTCCGTCTCCTCGGTCATGTGAGTCCAGTACTTCGACCCGGTGAGCTCCGCCTTGTAGGTGGGGTTCTTCGTGGTGATGAAGAGCTCCGCTGCCGCCCAGAAAAAGTCGTCCTGGACGTTCTTGTCGTCGTAGGGGCCGCCGCCGTTCGTGTCCGCCGCCGGCGCGAGCAGGCCCGGGTTCTTCTTCGCGGCCTGCCAGGCTCGCTCGGCCGCAGCCAGGAGCTTCTTGGAGAAAGCCGGGTCGTACGTCTTCCACAAGCGAGACGCCTGCGCCGCCGTGGCCGCCAAGTTCAACGTGGCCGCCGTCGACACGGGGCGCAGTGCGCGCGGCATGATCTTTTCTGCGTCCGCAGGCGCGATGCCGAGGGCGGTCCAGTTTTCGTCGTGGATCTTGTGGTGCGCCATGCCGGCGTTCGGCTGGCCTTCCGGCACCTGCATCTTCAGCAAGAACTCCATTTGCCAGCGCGCCTCGTCCAAAATGTCGGGCACACCGTTCTTGCTTTCGGGGATGTTCAGCTTGCCGTCGCCGAAGGGCGCCGCGCTGCCGAACGCCTGGAAGCGCTCGAACTGATTTTGCATCGTCCACACGGAAATGCCGCCGTTCACCACGTACTTTCCGTGGTCGCCGGCGTCGTACCAGCCGCCGCTCACGTCCAGCTTGTAGCTGCAGCCCGCTTCCTTGGCGCAGGGCACGGCGCGATCGCCCAGGTGCCCCGCCGCGCGGGTCCACTTCTCCTGCTTCGCGTACGGCATCTTGATCTCGATGCCGCTCCGGTTGTGATAGAAATAGTTGAGCGCGTCGTACTTCAGCTCACGGTACAGATCCGTCCCAATCTCGAAGGGCGGGCTGTCGGATTCACCAACGCGCAGCACGTAGTTTTTGCCCGGCTTCTTCACGCTGGTGAAGTCGATCAGATGCACCTGATCCCCGGAGTCCGCGTCCTCGCCGAGCGGCTTCGTTTCGCCCTTTTGCACGGTGGTGCCGTCTTGCAGGAGCTCCCACTCGAGCGGCGACGAAGACGAGCTCACGAGCGTGGCTATTTTCGTGGCGCCGGGGAAGTACCCGACTTGGTTCACGCGCACGGCGGGCAGCGCTTTGTGCAGGGCGTTCGGCGGAGGCACGAACTGGGGGTCCGTCAACTTCACGTCGTCCACGCACACCGTGAGCGGCGTCGCCACGCCGTGCGCCATGTTGCCACCGAAATGGAACGCGAACTCGGCGGTGGGGTCGTCCTGTCCGCGCATGACGAAGCGACCTTGAACCGTCTGTGGCTCGGTCGTCACGTTGGCGCTGCCCGACCAGTACTCCGCGTACGGCGGGCCAGACATGCCGACCTTGGCGCGCATTTTCGTCGGCTTGTCCGCCCAAACCTTGAAGCTCACCGCGTAGCTGTGACCGTTCTGGATGGTCATTTCCCGGTGACGGAGCTGCGCGTCCCAAGGGTTGGTACCCGCGCCGTCGATGCGCAAACACAGGGCGCCGTCCTTGACGAAGCCCTCGCCGCCGGCCGGCTGCGTAAACGAGCTGGTCCACGGCAGGCTGGTGCCGTCGTCGAAGGACGCGTTCTTGATCAGGTTGCCGCCCGACGCGGCGCCTTCCGCGGCGGCGCCGTCGGGGCTGGCCGCTCCGCCGGAATCCTTCTTCTTGCAGCCGGTCATCGTGACGAGCGTCGCGAGGAGCAGCGCCGGGACGATGGTGTGGACACGTAGAACGCGATGCATGGTGACTCCTGATACCGAACGATTCACGAAGAAAAGGAAAAGGCTCCCACCGACGAGTCGGCGGGAGCCAATTTTAACTCACGAACGGCTCACTTCCCGCAGCCGGTGAACTGGATCTCGTCGACCCAGATGTCGTACTCGCGACCGGGCTCGCTCACCTGGAACTGCAAGCCGTAGATCGTCTTCGAGTCGATCTCGCTCTTGCGCGGCTTGCCCCAGCCCTTCATTTGCTTCATCGCGTAGAAGGGGATGGTGAACTTCTGCCACTCCTCGGTGAGCGTGAGGTCCATGCCGAAGTCGTTGAAGCACTCCGAGCACACGCCGCCGTCCGGATCCGTGTTGTTGTCCGGCACCTTGAGGCGCACCTTGTTCGTGGAGCCCGGGCCCTTCTTCGCCCAGAACGAAATGCCGCCGTACTTGCTGGCGTCGTAGGCGCCCTTCGGATCCACGAAGTTCACGCCCATACCGGAGAAGATGATGCCGCCGCCCGCGGCGATCTTGCCGTGGAAGCGCGCCGCGTACGCCGTGTTGTTGGCGCCGCCGGGCGACATCGCGAACGTGCCGCCGCGTGCGCCGGCCTCGGGCGTGACGGTCGAGCCCGCGTCGTCGACGAACGTGTACCAGTAACCACCACGACCCTCGATGACCGCCGTCTGGTTGTTGTTGTCCTCACCGTCATCGATGAGGCCCACCTCCACGGGACACGGCGTACCTTCCGGCAGCTTTTCGGTGTCCGGTGAGGTCGGGTTGACGCGACCACAGGCCATGGCCGCAAACGCACCCACCACGACGGCGAGCGTGCTCGCCTTTTCCATCATCGCCCTACGAGAGAAGCCCATCATTTTTGCGTCTCCTAACTTCTTCGTCGCCAGAGCGACGGATTCGTCTCAAACGAGTGAGCCGAGTTCGACTCACACAAACACTTCAGCTCCGACCGTCGATGTCACCCGAACCGAATTCCGTTCGAGTTTTCGTCCGAAGCGGCGCCCCAGGCCCCACTCCGAGCGCGCCGACACTCCCCGAAAAACCGAGCCGAGCGCGGCGCTCGGGCTCTTACCAGCAGGTTCGCTTGCATTTCAAGCAGGAAGCCCGCCCGCCCTCCATCAATTCCCCGCATGTTGGGCCGCCACCAGCGCGTAAACGAGCGCCGTATTCCAGTTGATAGCGACCTCGTTGTGCATGTAGTTGTTGGATTCGTCGGTCCAGGTGAGCGCCGGCAGCACCGCTTTCCCCGCGTCGGGAAACGGAGAGCCGTGAGGCCCACCTACCAAGAGGCCCGGCCACGGTCTTCCTGGGTACGCGGCCGTAGACGGACGATGGTGAGGATACCGAGGCGGATCGAACCCGATGCCCGTCAGGTAGCTACGCCCGTACGGATTACGCCCGAACAGGTGATCCAGCTGCAGAGTGATGGCGTCCAGGTACTCGGGGGCCGGAGTCTGACGATAGGCCGCCGCCAAGACGAACGAGGTGCGCGCCAAGATGCCATTGACGCCCCAGCGGTAGGTGGAGCCCACCGCCCGCCCGTATCCATGTGAAGTGGCGTTCCCCACGAGCGCATCCCCCGCGCTCCGAAGGCTCCGGGAGATGGCCTCCAAGATGCCGGCGTCACGCCCCTCTCGGGAAGAAAACAGGTAGGTCACGTACGCGAGGTTCCCCGTCTGCGTCCAATCGAACGCCGTTTCGATGACCTCGCGCGATCGAACGAGCTCCTCGAACGCGTCGAGGTACTCCTCCTCGCCCGTCGTCTCGAAGAGCTCCGCGGCGGCCCACGCACGGTCGTCCTTGTACGTGCTGTCGTTGTAGCCGCCGGTGGTGAAGCCCTCTTGATTCGGCTCGATGAAGCCCGGATTTTTCTCGAGGAAGGCGTAGGCACGTTTTGCGGTTTCGAGGCACGACTCCGCAAAGCTCGCGTCGAAAGGCTCGTAGATGCGCGCCGCGAGCGCCATCACGGCAGCGAGATCCGCCGTAGCCACCGTGCCGCTCGGCACGAAGAAGCGAGGCTGCAGGTCGAACGTGGGCACCATCGTGCCCTCGAACTTTTTCCCCGTCACTTTGTGGACGGCCGAGCCGTCCTCCAGCTGCGTTTTTCTCAGCCACTCGAGCTCGACGCGCGCCTCGTCCAAAATGTCCGGGACGTCGTTGTCCCGCTCGGGGATCAGAAGCTCGGTGTCGTTCAGCGCCGCCGGGAAATGCTCGTACGCCTTCAACAGAAAGGCGACCGCGAACGCGCCGTTTCCGGTGTACTTTCCGTAGTCCCCTGCGTCGTGCCAACCGCCCCGGTCTTCTCGCGTACCGTCCAGCCCGAGCGCTGCGAGGCTCGCCTCGGCCGTGTGGCAAGCGCCGTGCTCGTAGTGACCGTGGTGCGTGTCGATTTCCACCGCCACTCCGCACCGCTGTCCGTAGAGCCCGAGCATGGCCGTTCGGAGGGGCTCCACGAACACGTCCGCGCCGATTCGGAAGGGCGCCGACGAGCCGACACCGTCGACGACCAAGTAGTACTCTCCCGGCTCGTCCAGCTCCGAAAAGTCAATCTGCCGCAACTCGGCGCCCGTGTCCGGATCGACCACGGCGTCGCTTGCCTTGCCCGACAGAGCCACGTCTCCGTCCCGCGTGAGCACGTCGAACTGGGTTCCGCCGCCCGAGACGAATGTCGCGATTTTGGGGCGCGCCGGAAGGTAGCCGACCGTGTTCAGGTGGATTTTGGGAAGGGTGACACACTCGCCCCCCACGACCTTCTGCCCCGGATCGCAGTCTCGTGCGTCGCCGCGATGGATACCCGTGTCGCAGCCAAACGAGACCGCAGCGGTCAAGGCAGCCCAAGCGGCTCCAGGCAGACAGAGGAGGCGGTACCTCTTCATTTCGAAAAAGCGTGTCAGAGCAAAAAAAAAGGAGCCGGAGGGGCAGGACTCCGCAGCCACTTCAAGGCCGCGTCTACGAGCGTGCTCCCCCGATACATGCGTCCCTTTCACGAAACCTTCGAAAAATGCGCATCCTCGGCGCGTCCGCGCCTGGGCTTTCGACACCGGCCGGTCATTCGCACTTCGCCGCGGCGGCGATGGACGTGTCGATGATGAAGTTCGACGACACCGTGTGGCGCTCGGCGAAGAAAATGTGGAGCGAATACTCGCCCCCCGGCTCGATACCGATGGACTGGGCGACCTCGTCGAGGCTCACCGAGGCGCTCAAGCTCTCGTGGAGGCCCCCGAGGTCGATGACCAGGTGTCCGTTGACGAACACCCAAACGTCGTCATCGCCTTCGAAGCGGAACGTCTCGCCCCCGATGTACGAAAACGATGCGGCCACCTCGAGCGTGAAGTGGAAGTTGTGGAAGTTCCCCTCGTTGCCGAACAGCTCGCCATCGATGGGGAAGAAGTTTCTGCCCTCGTAACGGTAGAGCCGGGGGTCGTCCGTCGAACGAGAGAGCGGCAGCTCGATGACTTTGGTCTGGTTCACGCCGGGGACATCGCGAAACCACTGATCGAAGTTGGCTTCGCCGGTCGTCATGATGCCCTGCCCGCCGACGTACACGGGTTTGCCGTCACTCCCCAGGCGGGTGGCGACGATGCCCTGTTCTCCGCCTCGCGACGTGCGCACCACGTCGAGCTCGAAGTCCGGATGGCTGATCGAAAAATCTCGAATCGTCGCCTCGAGCGTGATCGGAAGAGGCAGCGGCGCGTCGCAGCGCCCCCACTCCCCGTCCCTACAAATTTCCGTACCTTCACCGCACACGCTCGCGCAGGCGCGCTCGGTTTCGGGGACGAGGCATTCCGCCCACTCTCCGTCCCGGCACTCTCGTTCGCCCACGCCGCAGGTGCCCTCACAGGACACGGAGTAAGGCGTCACTTCGCAGCGCCCCCACCGCTCGTCCGTGCAAGTTTGCAGACCGACGCCGCACGCGTCTTCGCAGGCGCGCGTCGCCGGGGGCACCTCACACTTGCTCCAAATTCCGCCCTCGCACGTCTCGATGCCCTCGCCGCACACGCCGAGGCACGCGCGCTCGTCCCCCTGCTGAAGGCAAGGCTCCCCGGGATACAAGCGGGAGCGTGAGCCACAGGCGGAGCTTGCCGCCACGAAGGCGACGAGCGACGCGACGAGCGCGCAGCGCCGGAGCGCGCGAAGGACGGACGAGGAGCTCACTCGCAGCCGATGCGTTCGTAGCCGACTTTGATGTCGTCGTACCAAATGGTTTGAGCCGCGCCGCCGATCGCCCAATGGCCGATTTTGAGGGCGGTCACGTTCGCCGGCCACTGGCTGCCAGCGCTGTGAAAGTCACTGGGGTCGTCCACCGTGAACTCTCGGGGCGTCACGCCGTCGTCGAGCCACGCCGTAGCCACCTGGTTCGCGTAGTCGAACATGATTTCCACGCAAACCCAGGCCCCGACGGGCGCAGCCACACATGTCTGGCACGAGGGGTACTCGTACGGGTTCGGCGCGAGCCCGTCGCCCCTGGCCGCGTTGAAGTTCAAGACCTCTTCTTGACCGCCGAAGCGCAGCTCGTCTTGCTCGTCCGTCGCGCTGGCGGCGACGGAAATGTACGAGTTGTGAGCCTTCGGGACGCCCTCGTTCCATCGCATGTAGCTGCGCACGTAGAGCTTGCCGGCGGGCGCGGGAAGCACGTCCGTGTTCACGAGGAAAGCCAGGCCGTTCGTCACACGCACGGAGCGTGTCCCGGAATGCGCCTGCGCGTCGTCGACGACCAAGGTGCCGCCTTGCGTGGCGCGCACGGTCCACCCCGCGGGAGCGCTGCCGGGCGTATCGCTCTCGAAATCATCACAAATGGGCAGCGTCGAACAGTCCACGACGCCGCTGCCGCCACCACCGGTTCCACCCGTGGCTTCGCCTCCCGTTCCGAGGCCTCCCGTTCCTGCGCCGCCCGTAGCCGGAGCTCCGCCCACCCCGCCGGTGGTCGGGCTACCCCCCGTCGCCACTTCACCGCCGGTGCCCGGAGCGCCGCCCGTGGCTTCGCCTCCGACTCCAGGCGCGCCGCCCGTTTGCGCGCCGCCCGCGTTGGACGGTTCACGCGGGCCCGAGTCCGCCGGAGAACAAGCCAGATGCGCGAAGCTCGCGAGCAAGACCACGGCTCTGCCGAGGGGACGTGCTGAAAGAAAAGACATTTGCGCTCGTTACCACGGTTTGTCCGAGAATTCGGTAGACCACCGCGGATTTTCAACCAAACCGGAAAGCTTCATCCGCGCAGCTCGGCTCGCAGGACTCGGCTCGTAGGACTCGCCACCTTCGCCTCCCAATGCCTCGCGGACGCGCAGCTCGTGGAAACCACCCACCCGGCGCGGGCTGACACCCAAGCCCGCCCGCAAGGCTCGCGCGCGGCTCCGGCGCGCCCTCGCCGCGCCCGGCAACCGAGCCTCGGAGTCGCGGCGCTCGCCCGCCTTTTTTTTCCACGAACGAGCGTGGTCGTTCGAGCGTCGCGGTCGACCCGCAGCCGGGCTCGGACCGCGAGGCTTCTCGCCCGCGCGTGACTCCCTTAGATTCTCGTTGGCATGTCAGATCCGAAAAAACTCGCGATCATCGTCGGCGGCGGTCCTGCACCAGGCATCAACAGCGTCATTGGAGCGGCGGCCATCCGCGCCAACCTCTCGGGCGTCGAGGTCGTCGGTATCGTCGACGGGTACTCCCACATCATGCACGGCGACGTATCCCAAGTGGTGCCGCTCGACATCGAGACGGTGTCGCGCATCCACTTTCGCGGGGGCTCCATCTTGCGCACCGCGCGCGCCAACCCCACCAAGAAGCCCGAATACATCCAGAACTGTCTCTCGGCCTTCGAGCGCCTGGGCGTGGACAAGCTGGTGAGTATCGGCGGGGACGACACCTGCTTCAGCGCGCTCACCTTGGCCCGGCACGCCGGCGGAAAGTTGCAGGTCGTTCACGTTCCCAAGACCATCGACAACGATCTCGATCTTCCAGAAGGTATCCCGACGTTCGGCTACCAAACGGCTCGTCACATCGGCGTCGGCATCGTCAAGGACTTGCTCGTCGACGCGCGCACCACCAATCGCTGGTACTTCGTGGTCGCCATGGGCCGAAAAGCAGGCCACTTGGCGCTCGGTATCGGCAAGGCCTCCGGGGCTTCGCTCACCGTGATCCCCGAGGAGTTCGGGCGCAAGATCGTCCCGCTCCGCGAAATGGTGGACACCGTTGCCGGCGCCATCTTGAAGCGCATCAGCTACGGCCGCCCCGACGGCGTCGCCGTCCTCGCCGAAGGTCTCGTCGAGCACCTCGCGGACGAAGATTTGCGAGCGCTCGGGGACATCGAGCTGGACGAGCACGGTCACATTCGCCTGGCCGAGCTGAACTTCGGCGAGCTCATGAAGAAGCAGGTGCGCAGGCGCCTGGCGGAGTTCGGCATCGACACGTCCATCGTGGACAAGGACATCGGCTACGAGCTGCGCTCCGCCGACCCCATCCCCTTCGACATGGAGTACACGCGGGACCTCGGCTACTGCGCCGCCAAGTTCCTGCTGGAAGGAGGCACGGGGGCCATGGTCACCATCCAGGAGGGCAAGTTCAAACCGCGAAAGTTCGAGGACATGCTCGATCCGGAAACCGGACGCACCCGCGTGCGGATGGTCGACGTCGACACCGAGTCCTACAAAATCGCGCGAAGGTACATGCTGCGCCTTCGGCGCGACGACTTCGAAAACGCCGAGGTCGTCGAGCAGCTGGCGCGCACGGCCGGGCTGGACGTGGACCGGTTCCGCAACGAGTTTTCGTACCTCACCCGAGGCGAAGCCCCGCCCTTGCGCTTCATGACCTGACCCAGGTGCCGGAGGCTCACCGAAGGTCACGCCACCGCGCCGGACGTCACACGCGCCGAACCTCGCGCCGCGTCAGGGAAAACGCGATGCGCTTCTCGTAGTAGGCCGCCTCGTTCACGAACACCGGATAGCGTACCTCTTCGCCTTCGAAGCGAATGACCGCGCCGTCGAGGGTCTGAAAGATGGGGGCGCCCGGTGAAAGTGCCTGAAAATCGCGATCCTGCAGCTCCGGGTGGACGAAGCCGACGATGTGATCCCTTTCGTCACGCGGGTAGTCCACGGTCCGCTCGTGCACGAAGAGCTCGAGCTCGTCTTCGCCATCGAAGCGCACCTGGCCGCGATTGTAAGCCTCGATGAAATCGAGCATGTGCTGCACGGTTTGCTCCGTCTTCCAGAACCAGGCGCCGTGAACGACGCCGTTGGCGACGGGGCCCACCTCCAGCGTAATGCCGCGATCGATGAGGGACGTCGACGAGCGGCGCGGAAGCGTTTCGTCGAGCCAGCAGTAGGCGCGCACCTCGGGGCAGCGCTTTTGCACCCAAGCGGCGAGCTTCATGTTGAACGGCGAACGATTCACGAAAATGAGCGAAAGGCCCATGTTCGCCGTCGTGTTGTGCAGATCGATCAGCACGCCGTCGGGGATGACGCGGAACGTTTCGAGCTGCTCCCGGAGCACGCGTGCGCGCTCTTCTTCGTAGTTTCTGGCTCGGGAGGCGTCGCGCGGCGTGGGCAGCGGGGCATCGCCGAAGCTGCGGTTCAAGTCTTGGTCCACGTAACGACGCACCTGGTGCAGCGCCTTTGGGTTGCCCAAGAGCAGGTGCGTTTGGAACGACTCGCGCGCGACCAATGCTCCGTTCTTGCGCCAGCGCTCGATGAGCCACGCGCCATTCAGCTCGTTGCCGTGGGTGCCGCCAATCAACGCGACGTGAAGTGCTCGGTGTTCGGAGGACTCGGGTGCCACTTTGGTCACTTTCGTTTCCGTTTCAGGAGGGGGCTCGGACGGACGCGTTGCCGCGCTCCGAGCGTTCGGTGGGATCCGCGCACTGTTCGGCGAGGCCGGGAGCGCCGTGAAGGAGAATGTCTCGAGCGAGCTCGAGGTGGTCTTGGGCCGCCAAAACTTCCAGGCGCGGCTCCTCGAAGGGCCGCGCCCAACGCTCGGCGAACGCGCTCGCGCGGCCGCAGGCCTCGCCCAGCCGCTCCCGGGGCGCTCGTCCGGCCTGCACCGCGCGCGAAAGTGCGTCGATGAGGCCGTGGGCCACATCCGCGGAGTGGCAACAGAGAAAGTTGTCCACCCCAGCGTCCAGGCCGCGAACGATGGCGTCCTCGTAGCCGTAGTGGCTGGCGATGGCTTTCATCTCGAGGTCATCGCTGACCACGAGCCCCCGATAGCCGAGCTTTTCCCGCAGAAGGCCGTGCAACACAGCGCGACTCATCGTCGCGGGGTACACCGGGTCGAGCGGCTCGAAGACGACGTGCGCGGTCATGACGGAAGCGAGCCGTGCTTCCGCCCACGCCACGAAGGGGACGAGCTCGACTTGCTCCAAGCGCGCGAGAGCGTGCGGCAGGCGAGGCAACTCCCAGTGCGAGTCCTGCGACGTATCGCCGTGCCCGGGAAAATGCTTGCCACAGGAAGCAACCCCCTCGGCTTCCATGCCCCGCGCGAGCGCCACCCCGAGGCGGGCGACGACGTTCGGATCTCGCGAAAAAGACCGACTTCCGATGACAGGGTTCTCGGGGTTGGTGTCCACATCGAGCACCGGCGCGAAGTTCACGTCGACCCCCACCGCCCGGAGCTCGCGTCCCAAAACGCGCCCCACCCGTTCCGCCAAGGCAGCATCGTTTCGCGCCCCCACGGCCCGCATGGGGGGAAACTCCGTGAATCCCCGGCGCAGGCGGGCGACCACGCCTCCCTCTTGGTCCAACGCCACCCAAAGCGGGCGTCCAGCGTAGCGCTTGATGTCGCCAATCAGCTGGGCAACTTGCTCGGCGCCCTCGATATTCCGGCTAAACAGGATGACGCCGGCAACACCGCGGTCCAAGAGCTTCTTCAGGTCGTCGCCCAGCGCGTACCCCTGAAACCCCACCGTCAGCAGCTGCGCCGCTTGCCTCTCCAGCTCGCCGGCCATGGGGACCTCCTAACAGAAAAGAGGCCGGACCGCCGCTCCCTCGTCCTACCTCTTCCCGAAACTTCGTCGGTCGGCTCCGCCGGCCTCTTCAGTCTTCGGTGTCCTCCGAAAGACCGCTCCATGAGCCTACCGCGAGCCCGCGCGGTCGGTCATGGAGCTGAAAATCGATATGAAGACCCTCATGAATCCGGCACGGCGGCGACCCGCGCTGGCGGCGTGGGTCTTGCTTTCCGCCAGTACTTTTCGGTCAGGCGCGCAGCGAACCGCACCCGTTCTTCTGCCGCCCTCCAGACGCAACCTCGACCCGTCGCGTAGTTGGCAACGGCCCCCTCGGTGCTTCCGCAGAAGTTCCTCGATCGGCCGAGCGCCCGTGCGGCTTCGAGCGCAGCGGCGCGCGTCGAGTCCAGGTCGGTTCCGGCCAGCTCTCGCCACCGCTCCACCGGCAAACGATAGCCGGCGTGCAGCTGCCACAAGCTGATGGCGCGCCCGCTATCGCATTCGCCAATCTCCTTACGACAGTTTCCTTCGTGAACGTGCAGCGCCAGTCGCGTCTCGAAGAAGGCCTGCGCCAAGAGAAGAAAGCCCAGCTCGCGGCTCGAGCCGGCCCAAACACGCTTGCACGGCGCATCCGTCGCGCCCAGCAGGGCCCGCGTTTCCTCTCGAAGGCTCGCTCGCGTGCTCGCGTCCGGGTCCGCTTCTGGCGAGGTGGCGCTCGCCAATACTTCTCCCTGTGGCGCGCTCGAAGAGTGCGCCAGCGGACCTGCGCCGGAGCTCACTGCGGGCGTTGGTGCGGCGCTCGGCGCCGCGGTCGTGTTCTTTGCGTTCGTTTCCACACGAGGCACGTCGTCCTCGTCGTTCGTTCGAGCAGAAAGCTCCGCTGCTCCGATCGATGCGCGCTTCGGTTCCGGGAAGCGGCAGGTCGCAATCGCGACCGCTTCGTCGATCGCTTGCACGATTACCGCAAGACGCGCAGAGCGATCCACATCGCTTTCTTTGTCGCCGTGCCAGGCTGGCAGCGCGAGCGCAGCAGCGAGTAAAGACTCCTTCAGCATCGTATGGCTCCCCCAGGTTCGTCGCTCCCTCCCGGCAAACGACCCAGGCGGCTCCTCCATTAGCGGGCAAACCCGAAAACGTCTTCCGAACGTCGGTTCAGGGGACCCCACGAAAACCCCTCACAGAATGCCCCTAATCCAGCGAACATCTGCAACTTCCAACATTTGGCCCCTCGTGTCTTGCTCGGGTCGACTCGAAGAAAACGCCATCGCCCCGCCTGTGCTGCTCCTCTTGCTCGGTTTGCGTGTTCACCGAGAGCAGATCCGTTCAGTGGTCAGTCGACACCGAGACCCCTGACTCACCATTCACCCATCGGTGATGCATTCATGAGGAGGGCGCCGCCCGTGTACCGCGCAGGTTATCTCATGAGCATCTACGCCATTCGCGGCCCGCATCGCTGGAACCCCGCGCCTCGCCCCGCGAAAGGTGACTCACCTGGCCACCGAAAACCACCGAAGAGACGCGTTCATTCATCCACGCGCAACCCGCCACGGCTGCCTCACACCGGCCCCACCGAGAGAGCGCGGCGACACACGACGTCACGCGGTATAAACTGAGCGACAACGAGCTCGACGGAGTCGCATCCGCGAGCCGAACGATTGTGGCGCGCACACCGGGGGCTCACGCATGGCACGCACTTCGACGTCTTCGTTCCTCGCTTGGACCGCCGGGCTGCTGCTGACGCTCGCGTGCGGGGGCAACACGTTTTCGACCGCAGAGGACGAAGGAACCGGCGGAACCGGCGGCACGAACGGCGCCACGAACGGCGGAAGCGGCGCCTCCCCGGGCGCCGCGGGCGCGCCCAACTGCGGGAACGAAATCACGGCCAAGTGCAAGACGAACGACGACTGCGTCGGCGCCGTCGACGTCTGCGCCGCCTGTTACGACGCGAGCTGCGGAGCCCCGCAGGCAGCGGCAAAGTTGGACGTCCGCCGTGGCGGTTGTCTGCGCTCGTGGTCCAACCGCAATGACGCACCACCGAGCAACTGCAGACAAACGAAGGACATCGATTGCTCACTTGAGTGCGCCACACCTCCCACGTGCGTCAGCGCCGTGTGCGAGAAGAACGTGTGTCAGCTCGAGGTCGGTTACTCCGCCGAGGAGTGCCGCAGCGTAGGTGGCCCTGGCGTTGGGGGGAGCGGGGGAACCCCGGGAGGCGGCGGCTCCGGCGGCGCCGCGTCGGGCGGAACCTCCAGCGGAACCACGGGCGGCGCCGCGTCGGGCGGAACCTCCGGCGGAACCACGGGCGGCGCCGCGTCGGGCGGAACCTCCGGCGGCTCCGGCGGCGCCGCGTCGGGCGGAACCTC
>JAEYVE010000244.1 GCA_023432025.1 Pseudomonadota bacterium | reverse complement strand
GCGCAGGAGAGATCCCCTCGAACGCCTCGGGGGCGGCGTTCTCTTCGATCTCGGGCAAAATGCTGTCGCTGGGCGCAGCTGCGCCCTCGTAATTCTCGGTCATGGTCGTTCGAATCGCTTTCGGAGTTGGCCGCGAGGAGTGCTCGCGCCCGGGGGAAAAGCTCGTGCCGGAATTTCTCCGAGCCGAGCGGGCTAGCCTCACCGCGCCCTTCGAAGAAGGACGAGGCTTTGCGTTCCCCGAGAGAGCAATTCGCCGATAAAACGGCTGACGACTCGAATCTGCGCGCACACCACTTTGCGCGCTTGGGGACCAAGAGGCTTTGAGAGGCGCGGAAAGGTAGTCCCAAGCTGCCTCGAGCGCAAACCCGCGGGCCGAAAATGACGGAGAAGGCTTGGATTGCCTGCGCTCCTCCCCGAGCGCTCTCCCGCCACGAGGGCACGGGGCTCCTTTGGGTTCAGTGCGCGTCGTCTTCGTGAGCGTGCTCGCCGCTGACGCCGTTCACGCTCCACACGCACTCGCCTTCGCCTTGGTAGTGACCCTGCGTTGCGAGCTGGGCGCGCGCGAAGTCGAGCGCGGTGTCGATGGGGAACGCGGTCCACCCGCCGAGGGAGTACGTATCGGAAGGGAGGAGCTCCGCGAGACGAACGCCCGAGATGGAGGCGAGCTCCGCCGCGTCCACCCGGTCGTCGCCGTCCAGGTCCGCGTTCACGAGCCACTGAGCGCGTCGTTCGAGGAGCTCGTCGCCGAAGGGGAACGCGTTGAAGAAGAGGTGGTCTCCGTGAAGCGTCAGGCCCACCGACGCTTTGGAGTCCCGAACGATGGTGACGCCGGCAATACCATCCAGCTCACAGGGACCGAACGTGACGTCCTGCGCGACCAAGAGCTCGAAGGTGACCTCGGAGGTCGCGCGGCAGGAGTCTTCGCCCGGAGGGCAGCTTTCTCCGTCTGCTTTGGTCAGCTTGCCGGAAATGAGGAAGGTGGCGTCCGCCTCCACCATCGCCTCGTAGTCGGCGCGGGACACGGTGTCGTCTCGTTCGGCGTCCTGCGCGTGGACCAGCGAGTAGCCGAAGTAGGGGCGCTTTCCGAGAGGTAACCCGGACAGGGTTTCGAACGGGGTGCCCTGCGGTGGCACCTTCTTCAGATCCACGACGCGGTACCGTCCGCTTTGCTCGTCGAGGCGATTGGCGTCACTTCCGACGCTCACGCCGCCGATGGCGACCAGGTACTTGCCGAAGGAGACCGACCAACCGTCACGAATGTTCTCCACGTCCACTCCCGGGGTGAGCCCGGCGGTGATCGTTTCCTCTGCCTGAAGCAGGACGGCGAGGCTACCTTCGCCCGTGCTGGCTTCGTCGTCACCGCAGCCGAGCGCCAGAAGAAGCGCGAGAAGCGTCCAACGCGGGGAGAAGTGCGCAGAAATTCGCATGAATGAAGCTCCGTCGTCCTTGTGCCAGGAACGCTAGCGGTGTCCAGAGTTAAACGCAATCGAGTTGCATATGTAATCGGGTTGCGTTCTGCGGATGCGCTCCAAACGGACGATCCGAAAGCCGCACAGGTGCGGAGCCGTCCTACCTTTCGGCGTTCGGCGGGGGGTTCCTTTCGCATTGGTCGCCTAGCCAACGGGCTCCGAGGTTACGCTGTGTCGGTTCCATGCCGTGCGCTCGCGATGGCGCGTAGGGGCGCCGGGTCTGCGGCGCACCACAGCGGCATTCCTTCGACTCCTGGGGCTCACCGACTTCGATGGCCGATCGATCTTCCTCTCTGCGTGGCGCAAGCTCTGCCTTCGACGAAACCGTGAGCGCGCCGACCCCGACCGCACCCCGGTCCGTGGTGTCACTGAAGGCGACCATCGGTCACGCCATGGGAGGCGTCGGAGCTCGCCCAGCGTCTGCGCTCGGATACGCGGCGACAGTCGTCGCGGCGCCCGGGGAGAGCGCTACCGCGTTCGCCGAGACTCTCGCGGTTCCGCTCGAAGACACGGCGCAGGGCCTCGCGGCGACGGCAGCCGCGCGCACCACGGTGCTGCCACGCCTGGGTGAGGGCGGAGGCGTGGCGTGGTCGACGGCGACGGAGCCCCGCTACGAACGGCTTCAGCCGCTCGGTGAGGGCGGCATGGGCGAAGTCCTCTTGGCTCGCGACCGGGACATCGAACGCAGGGTCGCGATCAAGCGCCTTCGGCCCGATCAGCGCACGGAAGCCAGCCTGCTGCGCTTCGCGGACGAGGTGCGCGCGGTGGGCCAGCTCGAGCATCCGAACATCGTGCCCGTGCACGACGTGGGGCTGGACGAGGACGGTCAGCACTACCTCGTGATGAAGTTCGTTCAGGGCGAGACCATCGAGTCCATCATCGAGCGGCTCCACGCCCGTGACCCCGCTTACGTGGCGCGCTTCACTCACGAGCACCGCGCGCGCGTGTTCTTGGCGGTGCTTCAGGCCATTGGGTACGCGCACGCGCGCGGCATCATTCATCGCGACATCAAGCCGGCGAACATCATGGTGGGCCCTCACGGAGAGGTCACCGTGATGGACTGGGGGCTCGCCAAAACCGTGCAACGGAGCCAGCCGCAGGGCGGTAGCGTGACGGCAGACGGCGGAACGAACGCCGGCGCCCCCGCGCGCCTGCTTCAGACTCAACAGGGCGCGCTGCTCGGCACGCCTCTGTACATGTCTCCCGAGCAAGCCGCGGGCAAGTCCGAAAAATTGGACCAAAGGAGCGACATCTACTCGCTCACTGTCCTTCTTTATGAGCTGATGACGCTCGAGCACCCGTTGGCCGAGAAGAGAACGCTGGAGGAGGTGCTCTCCACGATCATGACGCGCGATTATTCACGCGCGGAGTTGGTCGCAACGGCGCTCCGCGTGGATGCTCCGTGCGAGTACTACCACTACATGGTGAAGGGCTTGGCTCGAGACCCCGCCCAGCGTTACGCGTCCGTCGATGAAATGCAGCGCGTGCTCGTGGCCATTCTGGACGGCAGGCCGCCCGTCGATTGCCACATCACGTTGGCCAAGCGCGTGGGCGGCGAGAGTCTCTTGTGGATCGATCGCCACAAGGTGGTTTTCACGGTGGTGTTTCTGGCGGCCGTGGTCGCGGTGGTCTGGGGCGTCGTGTCTGCGGTGCGCTCCGTCCTGGGGTGAGGCGAAGCGGACGCCCCACTCACGACGCTCGTGAGAGCAAGCTCTTCGTTCGTTCGATGTCTGCGTGGAACTCTTCCACGAGCTCGGGTGGAGCCTTCCAAACGAAGCGACCCTTCTCCGGCTCCTCCAGCGCTCCTTCTGCTGCGAGCGCGCGGAGCAGGGGCTCCACGGCGAGCAGCTGAGCGGCGTCCCCGCGCGGTGGCCCGCTTTCGCGCGCAGGGTGGGGAGCACGGAGCACTTTCGCGACCCGTGCGTAGTCGGAAGCGACGGGACCGAAGAGCTCGGAGACGACGCTTCGCACACGAGGATCCGCGCAGGGGGCCTCGTGCTCCCACCGATGCCTGCGCGCTTCCCGCGCCAAGAGCGCGCTCTCCGGATAGAGACGCACGGCGTCCGCGGCGAAGCTGGGCAGCCATTGGTTCTTTAGGGTTCGGCTCAGCACGGGCGACACTTGTGGAACCCGAAGGGGGCTCGCGAGCACGCGCTGGCCACGCTCTTCGAGAGCGCGCGCTAGCCACGACGGATCCACCTCGGGGACCTCACTCGCAAAGCAGTGCAGGTGAAAGTCCGTGACGACGGTGGCCCTGCGTTGCTCGTCCACCACACGGCGCGCGAGCTCGCGTACGTCCGTGTCCGGGCCCAGCGTGAGAGCGGTACCGCAGGCGAGGTGGATGTGTCCGAGCTCGACGTCTCCTTGGGCGAGCCGTGCGAGCCAGCGCAGGACACCGGCCGCCGACATCTTGGGTCGCTTGCCGAGGAGGATTTCTCGTTCGATGCCGGCTTCCTCCGGGAGGCGATCGTAGGAGAGCGCGAGCGGCAGCACGTAGAAGCTCTTTCCGGTGGCTTGGAGGCCCCGCAAGAGCCCTCGCTTGGGCTCGAGGAACGAACGGTCGCGGCTTCGCTTGCCTTCGATGAAGAACATGAGCGACTGGCGGAGCTCTGCGATGCGTTCGAGCTGTGCGTTGAGCTCCGGAAGCTCCCGGCCCACGTCTCGCCGAACGAAGAACGCACCCGCCTGCGCCAAGAACGGGGACAGCACCGGAATTTTCGAGAACTCTTCTGCCGCGGCGATCTGCGGCGCCCCGAGACCGAGCTCCGGATGCTGGTAGGACAAGAAGCACGTCAGCAGGAAGTCGAAATAACTTCGATGCGACGGCGCCAGCACCAACACGGAGCCCTCGGGCCGCGCGGCGAGGGCACGCTGAAAGGAGGGTGCGTCGAAGGTGACACGACTGGTGGCGTGCCGAAGCACCTTGCGAAACGCGTAACCCATCGTCGTGATGAGCCTTGAGTCGTGGTGCTTGTGTCGGCACCAGGCCACGTCGCTCAGCCCGTCGTCGTAGTCACGTCCGGCGAGCAGGCATTCTCTTAAGGAGCTGCGGTGTGCGTTCACGACGCTTCGGAGGTGTCGGCGAAATGGGTGGGAGACGAGCTCGACGCTTCGGCAGCGTGCTCGTCCAGCTCGACCAGGCCGCGCACGCCGTGGTTGTCCGTGCCGAAGACATTCTCGGGGTCCACGGCGTCCTTCACCTTGCGCGTGAAGGCGCGGGCCCCCTCGGAGTAGATGTCCTTCAAGAAGTGCTGGCGAATCTTGCCGACACCGTGGTGATGCGAAAGTGAGCCGCCCGACGCGAGAATTTCCTCGCGCGCGGCGTCCTCCAGCGCGCGGTATTGGCCTACGGGATCGGCGACGCCTTTGGCGTAGAAGCCGAGGTAGAAGTAGATGCAAACGCCGGTGGGGTACACCTGCGTGATGCGGCCTGTAAAAAACGGGTTTCCCGGCAAGCCGCGCTCACGATGCTCACGCTGAACCCGCGCGCGGACCCGCTCGTAGAGCTCGAGCGCGCGGCTCCAGGGCACGCTGGTTTCGAAGCTCTCGGCGATGGCCCAGTGCTCGAACGTGAGATCGCGGATGTAGGCGATGCCGAAGGTGAGCTGGTAGCCGCGCTCGCCGTTCTTGGCGCCCGCTTTCATGCCGCCGTGCTTTTTGGCGATGCGGTAGAGAACGCGCTCTTGAAACGCGACCTCGTCCGCCGTGCCTTCGAACACGATGGTGGCCACCGTCATGCGGGTCGGGTCGTAGCCTTTGATTTTCGTGACGAGCAGCTTTTCGAAGCGGCTCTTCGCGCGCGCCAAGGCGCCGTCCGCCGCGGGCTTGAGCGCCTGACCGAATTGAAACTGAGTGTTGTCCACGACGCGCACGCTGGCGGGTACCGCGCCCGAAGCGGTGAGATCGTAGAGAAATTTCAGGCCCGCCTCGAGATCCGGCAAGAGCACGCTGCCGTAGCGCTGGACCTCCGGCAGCGGAAAGAGGCGCACGGTGGCGCTCGTCACGATACCGAGGTTGCCCTCGCTGCCAAACATGACGTTCTTGGGGTTCTGCCCGATGCTCTCTCTCGGGCCCACCGAGGGACGCTCCACGACGCCATCTGCCGTGACCACGCGCATGTCGAGCACCAACTCCTCGATGTTGCCGTAGCGGTTCTTTTTCATGCCGCTGGCGTTGGTCGCAATCCAGCCGCCCAGCGTCGAAAACTCCAGGCTGTCCGGCTCGTGTCCCATCGTCATGCCGTGGGCGGCGAGCTCCTTGGAGAGTGCAAGCCCCGTGGCGCCCGCCTCGATGCACGCCATGCGGTTGATGGGATCGATCCAGAGCACGCGACACATGCGGCGCATGTCGAGGGCGATGACCGGGCGCTCCTCGTGCACCGAGAGGCGCAGCGCCTCGGTCACGTTGGTGCCACCGCCGAAGGGAACCACACAAGCTCCGAGCTCTCGCGCCAACTGGACGAGCGCCACGACCTCCTCGTGGCTCTCGGGGAAGGCGACCACGTCGGGAACGCGCGGCAGCGTTTCGTAGCGGATAGCCCAGATTTCTCCTCCCGTATGACCGTGACCGCGTCGCAGACGGATCAGGTCGTCCTCCGAAATCTGATCTTCGCGGAGGAGCTTCGAGAGCCTTTCTCGAAGCTCGGACGTCAGGCGTGAGGCGGGGACCTGGGGAGGGAAGTGGGGCTCGTTGCGGTTGTCGTACGCCAGCGGAGCGTCCAGCGTCTTCGACATCCACGGAAGGAGCGAAGGCAGCTCGGTGTTGCTGATGGGATAGCGATCCCCGGTCAACACTACAGCCCCGTTCGGCCGCACGACGAAGCGGGTGTCCGCGTAGCCCCAGCCGTCCTTGCTTTCCTCGTCTTCCGCCGGGCGCTTGGCGGGCGGCGCGATGCGCGTGGACGTCCCGGGAGCGCGCAAAGGCGAGCTCGATGTATGGCGTGGCGTCTCGGACATGGGGCCCGAAATAGGGCAGTTTTGGCGGAGCACCAGAGGAGAAAGCGCCACGCGCGGGAAAAGAGCCCCCGAATAACGGGACGAGCTGCGCCCCAGGACGTCCTTGGACCGCCGTCAGCCCGGCAGAGAGCCGCTCTCGACGCCCACCGTGTCGGGTTTGTCGTGCGCTGGGAATCGACGCGCCTGACCGAGCGTGGGCCGGGCGCTTTGGGACACGGGTTCGATGGCGACGCGCTCCCCGCGCTCTGCGGAGGCTCGGATGGCTTCGATGACGCGCACGTCCGCCAGGCCTTCGTAGCCAGAAGGCTCGGGATCGGCCCCACTGCGCACGCAGTCGGCGAAATAGCTGACCTCCGCGGCGATCTGATCGCGCTGTGGGAACTTTCGACGAGTCGCCCCGTCGCGCGTTTTGACCGTGAGATGAATGTCGTCCACGTACTCGTAGGCGCAGTCCAAGCTCAGACTGCCCTCCGTGCCGACGACCTTGTACTCGGCCGTGCCGTAAGCGCCGAAGCTCACCACGAAGTTCGCCAGCCGCTCGTCGGAGAAACGAAGCGTGGCCGCCACCGTTTCTTCGGCGAAGCGGAACCGCTCGTCATCTCCCTTGGAGGCCATCTGCGCGATGACCTCCGTCGGCTCTCCGCGAAAGAGGTAGCGTGCGGCGTTGATGCAATACGTTCCGATGTCATACAGAGGTCCGGCGCCAGCGCGCGCCTGAATGCGCGTATTTTCCGGGCGAACCTGCAGCGTGAAGACGGAGTTGAAGAGGCGGGGACTTCCGATGCGTCCCTGCTCGATCGCGTCGATGCTGGAGAGGTTTCCGGACTCGAAGTGGAGTCGGTAGGCGATCATGAGGCGAATGTCGTTCTCCTCTGCGGCCTCGATCATGCGCTCGCACTCGCGCGCGGAGGGCGCCATCGGTTTTTCGCAGAGCACGTGCACGCCGTGCTGTGCGGTCATGATCGTGTGCTCGGCGTGCCGATCGTTCGGCGTGGCCACGTACACGGCGTCCAGCTCCCCGCTCGCCAAGAGAGCTTCCAGGTCTTCGTAGCCCGAACGGTGGGGAACGTCGTAGCGGTCTCCGAGCGTGGCGAGCTTCTCCGCGCTCCCGGAGACGAGCGCGGCAATTTTTACGTCCTGGAGCTGGTGCAGAGCCGGTAAGACCGCGACCTGCGCAAAGTGGCCGAGGCCGACCACGCCGAAGCGAATCGTTTCTTTCGTGTCACTCATTCCCCATTCCTCCCTTTGCTAGCTTTGATCGTGAAGCTGGCACCTGAGGGCGTCGTCGCAAGGCGAGGCTCGGGGCAGTGGACCTCTACAGCTCGGTCGATGCTTCGGCTTCGTCCGCCGAGGTGGCGCCGCCAGGTGCGGGCGTGCGTGGCAAGAGCAGGAGAGCCAGACCCAGCGTCAGCGCCACGGCGACGGAGCTACCTACGAGCACTCCCAACTTGGCGGAGCCCAGTCGGGCCGCATCGTCGAAGGCCAACTGAGCGACGAACAGCGCCATCGTGAAGCCGATGCCCGCAACCACGCCTAGCACCAGCACGTGACGGAGCCCCAGGCCCCGGGGCAACTTCGCGAGCCCGGTGCGCGTTGCGGCGACGCAGGCGAGCACGACACCGAGTGGTTTTCCGAGGACGAGTCCGGCGGTAGCGCCGAGAAAGATGGAGCGATGCTCACCGATGTCCGCGCCGCCGAGGGAGACGCCTGCATTGGCGAGGGCGAACACGGGCATGATGACAAAAGCCACCCAAGGGTGAAGGGCCTCGATGAGCGACTCCGCGGGGGAGAGCGCCTCGCGTCTTGCGTGGGAGACGTTCTTCAGCGCGTGAGCGAGGTCGTGCGAAGACATTTCGGACGTGCTGGTGATTTGCTGCACTTGCTCCTCGACGCGCTGAGAGAAGCCGTGCGCGCCGAGCCACGCGCGAGTCGGCGTGAGAAAACCGATGAGCACCCCTGCGATGGTCGGGTGAACGCCTGCGGCGTAGATGCCGGCCCACACCACCACGCCCGGCGCGAGGTACGCAGCCTTACTGCGCGCCCCCAGCAGCTGGAGGAGCAAGATACCGCCGACGCCGAGCAGCGCGACCGCCAAGCCCTGCCACGCGATGCCCGACGAATAGAAGAGTGCGATGACGAGGATGGCGCCGAGGTCGTCGATGACGGCGAGGGCCAAGAGAAGCACCCGGAGCGCGGGGGGCGCCCTGCGCCCCAAGAGCGCCAACACGCCCAGCGCGAACGCGATGTCCGTGGCCATGGGGACGCCCCAGCCCTGACGCGCGGAAGGCTCACCGGCGAAGACCAGGTACACACAGGCGGGCGCCACCATCCCGCCCAGCGCCGCGACCACGGGCAGCGCCGCACGACGCAGCTCCGACAGCTCACCCTTCTGAATTTCGCGGCGGATCTCCAAGCCCACCACGAAAAAGAAGACGACCATCAGGACGTCATTGACGAACCATTCGAGGCTACGGTGGAGCACGAAGGGCCCTACGTGTGCTCCGATCGAGGCGTGCCACAGCGAGTGGTACGACGCGGCCCAAGGAGAGTTCGCCCACAAAAGCGCGACCGCAGCAGCGGCGAGGAGCACGATGCCGCTGGCCGCCTCGATGCGGAGGAAGCGTTCGAGCGGCTTGCCCGCGATGAGCGCGAATCGAAAGAGCGGCGCCCAGGCCTCGGGAGGCTGTTCACGCGGCTCGGGCCGAGAAGAATGCACGTTGGACACGAAAGTTCCCCCGGTGCTCTGCACCGGCAGAAACGGCGGCCCGACCGTTTCGATCCTGCAACGCCCTTCGTTGCACCCTGAGGGCCGAAACCTTGCACGGCCTCGGCGCAAGGTCGAGGGCCGTTCGCCGTTTTCGCGGTTCACCGCGCCTTGCCGGCGGTGCTCCCAGCTCGCGCGCTCGTCGTATTGCGTTGGGTCGTCTTGGTGCGTTGGCTCGTTCCGCCGCGTCGGGCCACCGTTTTGCTGCGTCGCGGTTTGCTGCGCGTTTCGCGCCCATACAAAACGCGGAGCTCGTCTTTGGCCTCCATCAAGACCTTGCGACGTCGAGCCGGAAGGTTCTTGCCGGCGCGGTTGATGAAGAACGTCAGCATGGACAGGGCCGAGCGGTACGGCTCGGCTTTTCTTCGTGTGCTCTGCTCGGCGGAGCGACGGAGTGACAGCGCGATGCGACGCGGATCCTCGCTTGCAAAGATCCCCTGCTCGAGATCCAGCGCGTCGCTCGTTTCCATCACCTTCTTGGACCACCGCTCGGGGCGCGCGGCCGTACGCTTCGAGGACGCCGTGGCGACCCTTCTCCTACCGCCGCTCCGTGCTGGCCGGTTCATGAGGCTTGGCGCTTCATGAGTGCGTTTCGCGCTGCGCGACGTCGCGCAGCGTGCGCGCTGTCCGCGCGGATGGGTCGTGTTGACCCAAATCCGACAAGCTGATGACGCCCGCGAGGCCGCCACCCGCGTCCACGCAAATGATGCGTGACTTCTTGCGCTCGGCCATGACCGTTTGGGCCGTCTTGACGTCGTCCGACAGACTGCAGGTAATGACCTCCTTCGTCATGACGTCCTGCACGGGGGTTTCACCTTTGAGGTCGTTCGCCAGGGCGCGAATGGCGAGGTCGCGGTCCGTCAGAGTTCCCACGATTTTCCGTGATTCGTCGCATACCGGCAGAAAGCCGATGTTCTCGTCACGCATTTTCTCGGCGGCCGTTCGAACCGAGCTGTCCGGTGTGACCCAATGAACGTTCTTCTTCATGATGTCTTCGCAAAGCACGGTGCCCTCCTTTGCTGCAAAAGGCTCCTAGCTCACGCTGACGCGGATATTGCGCGGGTCAAACGACGCGGCGACGCGGTCGAATCCTTCCTCTCGGAGAGCGGCGGCGAGCACGCCGTTCACTGCCTTCTCGCAGGAGCTCACTGCCACCGTGGTTGTGGCAGCGACGTGCCCCAGGTGCTTCCCCCACGTTTGACGGAGCGCTTCAAAGATCCACAGTCAACTGAGCCGCGCGGTTGCATTCATGTTGTTTGTCCGCGAGCGTGGCTCGGAGCCGAACGCGACCGCGGTGTGAACGGTCAGAGGGGATCCACGGGGGAAGGTCATGTCACAAAGCACGATGCCTGGGGGCGCTTACAGACGAGGTCGAGGACCGGAGGTTCGCGAGCGCAAGTGGTTGGTACCCGTCATTTTGGGTCTGGCCGTGCTCTTCGTCGGCTGGTGGCTGCTCTCGAGAGCCGACGACCGCAGCGAGGTCCCGCCGCCGCCCGCTACCGACCTCCAGAGCCGGTAGTTCAGCAGCAGCATTCGTTTCACGTGGGCCTGTGAGCTCAGGGTTGAGCTCAGGGGGTGAACCGCCGGGCGTCTGCCGAGCGGCGAGACCGCCGTGTTACGCTTCGCCGGGTCCATGGCGGGGAACGTGCGCTCGGGATTTTGGCGATTCGGTGGGGGCACCGCGCTCGTCGTGACCGCTTGTTCGGTGACGGGTTGTTCGATTGTCGGCTGGACTACGGAAGACTCTGGAAGTGAACCCTCCGCGACCGGTGACGGTACGTCGGGTAGCAGCGGCGAAGGCACGCCGGCCAGCGGCGGCGCTTCTGGCGGAGGCGCCGCGGGCGGTGGCGCTCCTCGGAGTGGAGCACCGAGTCTCGAGGGCGAAGGCCCAGCGCGCGGTGGCATCGACAACCCCACGGTGGTCGTTCACGCGGGTCAGAACCCGCCGCACAGCACGCTCTACGAGCCAGACTGTCCGGCGAACGGCGTGGCTCCTCCTCTGACCGCCCCCGACTGTCCGGCCACACCGGCCGTTCGGGACTGCAAGAACGAAGGGCAAGTGTGCCTCTATCCCGGCTCGAACGCGTCCTGCGTCGATCGCTGGGAGTGTCGCTTCGGCATTTGGTCGCCAGCAGGTGAGCAGTGCCCCACCGGCAACACCCTGGCGGAGGGCGAAGACGAAGCGTGCCCCGAGTCTGAGCCGCTCGACTTGGCGCCGTGTGATGTCGTCGGGGTGCAGTGCGCCTACGCTCCGTGTTTCGGCATTCCTACGGGCCACGCAGAGTGCAGCTGCGGTCGCTGGCACGTCACCCACAACGGCTGTCCCACGGTCCCCTGAGCCACGAGAAAACGATGCGCGGTGCGGTCGTTCGTTCACTTTTGGCGGTGTTCGTCTTGGGGACAAGCGCCGCCGCTTGTGAGCACTTTGGGTTCGAAGGTGCCACGCCCGCGTTTTCGGGCTCTGGCGGCGTGGGAGCGACGGGTGGGTCCGGCGGAACGCGGGACGTTTCAGCAGCGGGCGCGGGTGGCGTGGACACGTCGTCCCCCACCATCGTGTATGAGCCGGGGGAGCCCGAGGGCTTCGGTGGTGCTCCGGGGACGCGCGTTTCGACCATCGCCTTGAAGGACGATGTTTTTCGCGTCGTTCGTCGCAGTGACGATGAGGTCATCGTATCTGGCCAAGCTCGCCTCGAGTCTTCCGAGACGGGCGACTGGGTACAGTGCATTCACGAAACGGACGGCGTGCGCTGGAAGCGCTGGTTGGCGCACGGCGTGCCCTGGCATCAGGGGCGAGGCGAAGCTGCGGTCGATGCTCGCGGACACACCTGGTTCGCCAACTCGTTCGTCGGCACGTTGCGGATTGGGGATACGAGCGTCACGAGCGTCGTCAATCCGGGACAGCCCGAAGGCAACTTCGACGAGCACGGTAGGCCCTCGGACGATGTGTTTTTGGCGGAGCTCGATGAGCTGGGGGCGCTCGTCAGCTTGCGCACCTTCGGCGGCGTAGGGCGGCAAGCCCTCCTCGGCATGAAGCTGGATGCACGTGGCAACCCGGTGCTCGTCGGAATGTTCTCTGGGCGTATGGACTTCGGAGACGTCGAGCTGACGAGCAGCGGCGGCTCATTGAGCGCAGACCTCTTCGTTGTGAGGCTGAGCCCCGAAGGTGAGGTGTTGCAAGCCAACCAGTTTGCGCAGACGGCACTGATGGTGAACGACTTCGCCTTGGATTCGCAGGACCGCGTCGTAATGGCGGGCAGCTCGATGCCTCAGGGCGGCACCCTGGGCGCGGGCACCCTGCTGGAGCTCGGTGAGGGGTGGGCTCTCGCTTTGACCAAAGAGGGAGACATTGCCTGGTCGAGTAGCTTCGGCAGTCTTCGAGGACTCGCCGTGTCGAGCGTGGCCATCGACAGCAAGGACAACAGCGTGTTCTCCGTGAGGGCCAAGCTCACGGCTCCGGTGTTCGACACGCCGAGCGGTGGCGGCGCCGTCGTCGTCAAGCTGGACTCGGCAGGCGAGCCGCTCTTCGTCAAAAGGTTCGGCGAAATCTCGGTGGATAACGTGCGAGAGGTTGCCATCCTGCCGGACGATTCGTTCGTGATTGGTGGGCACTTTTCGTCCGGAATCGACTTGGGCGGTGGACGGCTCGAAGCACTCTTTCCTAACGAATACGATGCGGACGTTTTCGTCGCGCGTCTCGGCGCAAATGGTGAGCACATTTGGAGTCTCCACGCCGGAGGCAAGGGCGGCGACTACGCACCGGACGTGGCGGTGGTCCGTCCCGATCGCGTCGCACTGCTCGGCTCCTTCTCGACGGCCATCGATTGGGGAGACGGTGTGGTGCAGAGGCAGGGCGGCCCCTACTTGGCGTGGCTCACGCCCTAAAGAGGTTTCGTCGATGCGCTCGTTGAGACGCATCTCTGCCGCCTCTCTTGGGCTAGACGGGAGGCAAGCCGCGGTGCTCGCCGAACGTGCAAAGCCTGCGCAGGGTTTGCTTTCGAGAACCCGGCTTCGCGCAGAATCTGCGCGCTTTCATGCGGGTTTCTGCTGCTTTCGGCGTGGCCTGAGTATTGCACCAGTGGCGTGAGTGCATTCGAGAAGCAATGAACCGAGGGCGGTGAGCCCAGGTCCCGCGCGCCGCTCGCGCTGGGCGCGGTGGATTGCTTTCGCGCAGCCTGGAGCAGCTGTCGCTCGAAGAACGGTTTTCAGGTCGATGCAGGGAAGGGGAAGAACCTTGGAGTCGCGACGCCACTGGGGCGCGCCACCGGAAGAACCCATGAGAGACGTACGCTTGTCATTCGATCGGGCCCGCTCTGCGGAATTCGCGAAGGAGTTCTACGCGACGCTGCTCGCGTCGGACCCACGCATCCGCGCCAAGTTCGAGCGCACCAACTTCGCCGTTCAGCAGGAAATGCTCGTCCACGGCGTGTACGCGCTGCTCGACTACGTCGAGGGCAAGGCCGTCGGCAAAATGGCGCTCGAGCGGCTCGCGCGGTCCCACGGTCCCAAGAAGATCGGCGTGACGGTCGACATGTACGAGCGCTGGGCAGACGCCTTCTTGAAAACCTTGCGACGAACGGACCCGCTGTACGACGACGCGCTCGACCAAAGGTGGCGCGAAACGATCAAGCCGGCGCTCGAGACCCTCGCAGCGAAGGTGGAGGCGCAGCGACAATGAGCGAGCTCTGTCAGGTCTGCGACTGAGCTGGCCGGGACACCAGCCGTTACTGCGGGAGCGAGTCGGTGCCGCTGCGTCACTGAGGTGGTTTGGAGCACGCTGCGACACATTGGTCGTACTGCTTCGTGCAGTCCATCTTGCATGCGGGGCTTCCACAAGCCCCATAGCACTCCGCGCTCGCCTCGCCGCACTGCACCACACAACCTTCGTCTTGCAGCATCCGCGCTCTTGGACAGTCGAGGTTGGGGCACCCGCCCGGCTTGTTTCCGGGCGCACACACTCGATTGCCGTGGCAGTCCATGCCGCAGTCGTGTGCCGTCGAGCTGCAAAGTCCGCCAGCATGGTGATGGGGTCGCCCGTCGGTTCGTTGTGCGTGTGGGCAAGGTGCCGTACCAGCAGCCTTGGGCGTACCACTCGAGCACGCGGTCGAGAGGGCAACGAGGAGTACTCCGATAGATCTGTGCATCACGTCACCGTGCAGAAGCGACCTCGCGCACGTGATTCCTAAGTGGCGCTTGCGCGTAGATGCACCCACGGTTCATCCGGGTGTTCGGCCGGCGGGCTCGACTTTGTCGAAGCCGTGTCGAGCTCGCCGTGGATTTTCGTCGAGCGTTCGAATCCCCAATTGAAAAAGCCCCTCAGCGGTGCTGAGAGGCTTTGACGTTCACTTTTGAGCGGGAGAAGGGATTCGAACCCTCGACGTCAACCTTGGCAAGGTTGCACTCTACCACTGAGTTACTCCCGCAGTGACCCTTGCGAGCCTCCGCCCTAGACGCGACCTGTCGCGGCGTGAGCCGTGAGGCGGTCCCGTTCGAGGGCGCTTGATGTACTTGTGGGCATCGGGACTGTCAAGCGCGCATGCGCCGGAAATGTGAGGGGGCTTTGCGAATCTTTCTCGGGGGTTCCGTGGGGCTTCTGGGGGCGGCCGGAAAGCCGTGCGGAGCCGGATTTTGCCGGAGTGCGGGAGCACCGGGCTGGGACGGGCGGGGATT
>JAEYVE010000140.1 GCA_023432025.1 Pseudomonadota bacterium | reverse complement strand
CCCGAAGGCGTCTCACGCTTCTCGGAGGCTGGCGTTGCGGGGGAGAGCGCGCGCTGGGGTGAGGGGGCTTCGTCGGACATTCAGCCTCCAATACTGGCGCTTCGCGGAGCGCGTTTCATGGAACGCCGACGCCCGCGCGAAAAACCCGGCCGCTTCACGCCGTGGAGCTCGCCGTTTTCTAGTCGGAAGGCTCTTCGCAGCGCCGCGCTTACGCGGGAGCGCGCGAGCGCTCCGTTTCGAGCCGCCCAGCCGGGAGCGACTGGGCCGCGGCGCGGCCGTCGCTGGAAGTCGAGGGCGATGTGCCGTTCGAGCCGTGTTTGGTGTCGCGATGCTGGCCCGCGGGAGCGGACGGACCGTGGGCCACCCTGTCGAGGCCACCCCAGCGCGGTGGCGTCGCGGGTTACGGTCGCTTGGTTTCCGAGAACCGAGCTCGACCTCGAGTCGCGACAAAGCACGAAAAGCGCGGAACCCTTTCGGGTCCGCGCTCGCTGCTCACGCGCCGAATACGCTCGCGCCCGAGGGCGGGGAAGCGTAGCCGGGGCGAAAGGCCTTACTTCTTGAGGCCCTGACGACGACGGCGGTTCTTGGCCTTGTGCGCCGCGTTCTTGCGCGTGCAACGGCTGCGAGTCGTCTTGCGGGGGCCCTTGGAGCGGATGGCGAGGTACATGGGGCGCCATCCATAGAGCGGGCGAGCCCGCCGAGCAAGGGCCTTCCGGAAGGCTCGGCACGGCGAGACGGGTTCGAGAGCCAGCGCTGGTCGCGTCGAGGCGGCAGCGCTCGCCCCCCTCAGAGGAGGGAGACTCGCCGGTGGCCACTTGGGGGGCGATGCGGCCCTCGGCCCCCCGGAGGAGGGCTCGAGACCGCGGCTCGCGTCCCGGCGCCCGCGGGATGACTCAGCGCTTGAGGCGAATGGCCCCGGACAGGGCGTCGTCCGCCGCCCGCGTGAAGGCTTGGAACTTGGGGTAGTCCGCGGGCTGCACGCGCCCCGCCGCAAGGTCCACGCTGCGGCGCAGCCGCAGCGTGCGTTGTTTGACGGCGTCCTCCACGAGCACCTGGAAGTCGCCAAAGCGCAGCGTTTCGGGCCGCACCGCGCCTTGCACCTCGAGGCCCGGGGGGAGCTCGAGCTCCAAGTCCAGGCTCTGCGTGCTGGAGTCGGCGAGCAAGAGGGGGGTCGCTCGCTTGGACAACGACGCGTAGCTGCCCAGGGTTGGCATGAACGGCGCCGTGAGCACCAGGCCACCGGCGCCCGGCGTGGCCAGGTGCGGCACCTCCACTTCGATGCGCAAGGTGAGCGGTACGTCGAGGTCGTCGACGTTTTCCAACGTGTACTTTTCGAGCTGAGCGCCTTGGAGAGAGCGTCCCAAGAGGCGCGACTCGATGATGTTGCCCAGCTGGCTCTCCGGAATTTGCGCGAGGCCGTTGCGCAAAGCCGTGGCGAATTTGCCGACAAAACGCAGCCGGAGCGACAGCTTCGCCGAGCCGTCGGCGGCCAAGGTGCCGCTGCCGTCGTAGTGAATGCCGTCCTGGGTGCCGTGCTCCGGCACGGTCACGACCTGTGGCGCGTCGCCGCGCAGCAGGTACGCCTTTTCGCCGCGCAGCGCGGCCGGCACGTAGCCGAACGGCGCGTACTTGTCGTTGACCGTGAGCCACAGCGGCCCTTTTTCGCTCTCGAGGCGCAGAAGCGGCGCCAAGTCTCGGTGGACCGCCGAAAGCTCGCTGGTGGGAGGCAACGACAGGCGACTTTCCGCGAGCGTGTAGTCCACGGAAATGCCGACCGCCCGACACAACGTGATGAAGCCCTTCCAGCGGTTTCCGTTGCGGCTGACGACGACGCGGCGGCCGTCCTCTTCTTGTCCTTCTTCGACGTTGTCGAGGACCCAGCGGTACAGAAGCTGCGCGCGGTCCGACACGTTTCGTTTTGGTACGCCGGAGACGATGCCCTCCGCCAAGCGCAAAATGCGCGGATCGACGGGCGTCAAATCCACCACGCTGCCCGCCACTTGCCGCAGGCGGTTGTCGAAGCTCACCCCCCAACCGACCGCCACGCGCGGCAAGAACTCGCTGACCGGCGCGGCGAACGGCTCCACGGGCGCCGCCGGGCTGAAATCCACGCGCCAGCGTCGCGCCACCAAGGGGCCGTCGCGCGTGATGGTGGGCTCGGGCACGCCGTTGCGTGTGTCGATGAGGAGCTCTTTTTCTGCGGGCGCCACCACCACGAACTCGCTCCGCGCGTAGGCGATGTTTTCTTCGCGGAAGAACCACGCCGGACCAAGCCACGCGGTGCCGGAGCCGTCGCCCCACGTGCTCGTGATGTGCTCGAGCTCGATGTAGTCGCCGATTTCCAGGTGCGGCATCGTCATCGTCGGTTTTTCGGCGACGAACTCCGGCTCGAGAACTCTGCCGTCTTTCTTGATGACGCGCTGGTGCAAGACGAGCCCGCTTTCGCGCTCGAGCTCGGCGAACTGCGTGATGGCTTCTTCGCTTTGAATGCGAATCACCTCGTGCTCGAGCATGCGGCTCGAGCCGTCCGCGCGCACCCACACCGCGCCGTAGTCGAGCACGCGCGCAGCGGTGCCGGGCAGCTCGACGCCGGCCTTTTCGTACTCGGCGATCACCTTGCGCGCGTCGATGCGGTACGGCTCGAGCGCGGTCATGCCTTCGATCAAGTCGACGGCCTCTTCGACGAGGGTCGCGTCCGCGCCCGCTTGCACGGCGTCCGCGAGCGTCTTGCCCAAGGCGTCGTGCTCACCGCGCGCGATGCGCGCGTCGGCGAGCGCCAGCCGCGAGTGCACGTCGCGCGGCTCCTTTTCGATGGCGGCCTGGAGCTTTTTCCAGACGTCCTGGTCGTTTCCGGCGCGCACCATCACGTCGTAAATGCGCTCGGCCAAATCCTTGCGCTCGGGGCGACGCGCCCCGAGCCGACGCAGCTCCGCGAGCGCCTTTGCGTAGTCTTTTCGTGCGAGCGCGCGCGTGAGCGGCACCTCGGTGTCGGGGTACAGAGACGAAAGGCGCGCCAAGAGCTCGTTCATGCGCGCGTGGTCTCCCTCGCCCTCGGCGAGCTCGATACCGACGGCGATGGCGTCTTCGTTGTCGGGATAGTCCCGAACCAAGGCGCGCGCTGCGTTTTTGAGCTCCGGCCTCCAACCGAGCTGACCGTAGAGCTGCACCAGCGTCGAGCGGAGCTCGGGCACGCGCGGAAACTCGCGGACGAGTTGCTCGATCGGCGTGACCGCCGTCACGGGACCCTTTTGGTTGGCTTCCCACAGCGCAAGCGCGAGGCGCGGCTGCCAAAGCCCCGGATCGACCTCTGCCGCGCGCACCTGGAGCTCGTGCACCAAGTCGCGCGTCTGCGTCGCGTCGAAGATGGGATCCGCTTCGACGAAGCGCGCCGAAAGCGCCAAGCCGAGGCCGGTCGCGCGCTCCGGCTCCTTCACGAGCGGCTCCATGAGCACGCTCGCCACGTCTCCTTCACCCTCCATGTTGACGAGGAACGCCGCGAGCACGCGCGTCACGTCGTCTTTCGGAGCAAAGACCTTTCCGTCCCGCACGTAGCGGAGCAAAACGTTCGGATCCGCGAGCACCTTCGGCGCGCTCATGACGTAGCCGGGCGCCGCGTTCGCGCTCGACCGAACGGCGAGGGGGCGACCGTCGGCGCCCAGGAGGCGCATGGACGTCGTAGAACCGCCCATTTTCGCCAAAATGCGGTGGCGGCCCGGTCCGAGCTCGAGCGCTACGCCGAACTTGGGCCAGATGCCCCACGTGCGCAGATCGCGATCGAGCACCTGGTGGTCGTCCACCCACACCCGCCAAGCGCCGGCCACCGTGAGCAGCACGCGTTCGGTGCGCTCGAGCTCCACGTAGGTCTCGGCGTACATGACGCCGCCGGCGACCGGCTCGTCCACCCCGTGGTCGCAGCCGGTGCGCTCGGTCTCGAGCACACGCGGCGCCTCCGAGCGGCCGGGAAGCACGGGCCAGCGCGCAGGCCACGGGCCCGGCGCTTCTGCGGCGAAATCACGATCCAGATCGCCCGCGTTGTCGTCGCCGAACGGTCCGGCCAGCCTCACGTTTTCTACGCAGCCGAGCTTTTGCGCGATTTCTTGGTTGAGATCGACGCGCGCCTTGGACCACGCGCGCGCCGACCACAAATCGACGACCGTGCCGTAGGCGCGCCAACCGATGTTCCCCGGCTGGGCGAGCAGCCGCTCCACCACGTCACCGAAGCGATCGGCGAAGCCCGGGCTGTCGTCCTTGAGCTCGTAGGCTTGCTGCGCCGCGAACCAAGCCACGAGCGGCGCTCGTTCGTCGGAGGACGAAGACGCCGCCACGACGGCGCGCATGAAGTCATTTGCCGCGAGGTCCGGGCGACCGTGCGCGGCGTCGTCCAGGCCGCGCCCGAGCTCCGCAAGCATGCCGCGCGCCTCGAGCCGATCGAGACGCGCGCGCGCCTTTTTGGCGTGCTCCGCCTGACCGCCTGGAGAGAGCAGCTCTGCGAGCAGCCACTCGGACACTTGGTCCGCGTCGTCGGACTCGGCCGCGTCTTGTCGCAGCGCGCTCACGCCGTCCTGCGGCGCCTCGGCGCCGCGTCCGCACGCGGACAACGCAAGCGACAAAGCGAGGACCCACGAAGCGGCAAACCGCGGCACCGAGCGAGCGAACGTCATGGAAAGAACCTTGGATTTCGTGCGCTGGCTCATGGCTCCACCGTCAGGCGATGCGACAAGGCTTGGTCCACCTGGCCGGCGAACGCCCTCCACGCGGCGTAGTCGGCGGGTTTGACGCGGTCGACCGAAAGGGAAAGGCGCGTGTGCACCACGACCTGACTGGGGCGGCGCTCGACTTGGATGGTCAGCGCCCCGAAGCGCGACTCCAGCTTCACCTCGGGCGGCGCGGAAATCACCTTCATGCCCGGCGCGAGATCCACCACGAACTTTTCGTCCCGCGTGGAGAAGCCCACGATGCGCACGTCCTGAGTGCGCTTGGTGAGCGACGCGTAGTCCGGCGTGAGCCGCACGCCGGGCGTCACCGGCACGCTGAAGCCCGCCCCTTGCTTGCGCCCGAAGCTCGGCGCGCGTCCACGCACCGTGAGCTCGACGGGCGCCTCGATGTCGGAGAAATCACCGGTGGTGATGCCGTCTTCCTTCACCTCGAAGCCCGGAAACTCCGAGCCCAGCGCCGCGCTCACACGCTCGCGCACCGTGCTCTTGGCCTCGTAACGCCGACGGAAGCTGGAGGCGGCTTGCCCGCGCACCTCGTAGCTCACGTTCACCTTGGCGGAGCCGTCTTTGCCGAGCTCCGCGGAGAGGGTGCGCGCCACCACGTTCTTCGACGGATCCGGCGGCGGGAGGTGGACGAGCTTGGCGTCGCCGCGGTTCACGAGCAGGCCGAGCGCGCCTTGATCCATCGTCGGCAGCTCGCCCGAGCCGGTGTGCTCGGCGGTGCCGTCCAAGTAGAGATCGAGCGAGGGCACGTAAACGATGGCGTGATCGAAGGGCGCGAAGCTGGGCAGCTTCGAGTGAAAATCTCCGCGCATTTGCGTGCGCAGAACCACGAGCGTCGAGTCGATGCCGAGCTCGTCGAGCAGGGTCACGATGACCGTCGCCTTGTCCTTGCAGTCGCCCCAGCCACGCGCCACCGTCTGCACGCAACGGCGCGGCTTGAAGCCGTAAATGCCGAACTCGAGCGCCACGTAGCGCGTGTTCTTCACCACCCAGCCGTAGACGGCCTTGACCTTTTCCAGGTCCGTCTTGGCGCCCTTGGTGATGTCGCGCGCCAGCTTGCGGGTTTCCTCGTCCAGATCGAACTGATCTTGGACCAGGCCCCAGTACCACCGCCCCAGGTCCTTCCACGTGGCGTACGTGGAGACGTGCACGAAGGGCAGCACCTCGGAGAACGGCGGCATCGATGGCTCGGGCCGGATGGGCCGCAAGTTGTCGGCCGTGAAATCGTAAATGCGGTTCTCTCCGACCTCGCGCACCTGTGTCTTCAAACCCGGCACGTGCGGATCCACGTGGAGCTTTCTGCTCTTCGGCGTAATCAGGACGTATTGGGCGTTCTGCGTCGGCTCGTCGCTGCCGAAGTACACGACGTCGCCGAAGTAGTCGGCGAACTCGTTGCGCGGCGTCACGTCGTCGATGCGGTAGCGCAGCTCCACGACGTCTCCGGGCTCGAGGCGCGGAAACTGCACGTAGAAGTTGCGGCCCGAAGTGTACATGGCGATCGAAGGATCGTTCGCCGCGCCCTCACCGCTCTCGATGGCCTCGTCGACGCGCCCGTCGCCACGGAACACGCGCGCCCCCAAGAGCTGCACCATTTGGCTGTCGGCGTCGTACTGAAAGCCGTACTGGCGCGACATGGCGGCCGCGGAGTCCGTGAGCGGCTGAAACACGATCTGCCGAAACTCGCTGGACAGCCCGTTCGGATAAACCGTGGTCACGGTCAAATCGCGCAGCGTGCGGCGGTTTTCTCCCGGTGCCGGAGCGTGACGGAGCGGCAAAAAGCGCTCGGGCGGGTAGGCGTACTCTTCGTCCGGCTTCTTTTCCGGAGGCTGAATGTGCTCCACGTAGAAGCGCGCGTCGCGGTCTTGCGGCTGGATCTTGAGGAGCTCTTGCATCAAGCGCAGCTGCTCCGCGGGGCGACCGAGCTCGCCGTGCAAGTCCGCGAGACCGCGCAGCACGGAGACGTCCTCGGGCGCCAGCTGCCGCGCCACTTCGAGCTCGGCCAGCGCGCGGTCCGGCTGCGCGAAGCTGCGGCGCACGCGCGAGGCCACCTGGTGCACCCACAAGTTCTGCGGATCCGTGCCCAAGAGCCGCCCGAGCCAGTGCTCGCTGGCTCTCTCGTTTTGACGGCTCACCGCGAGATCGAGCGAGGACGTGAGGTACGTGGCGTCGTCGAAGCGCCGCGCGAAGTAGCGCTCCTCGAGCTCCGCCGCCTCCGTGACGCGCCCGAGCGCCGCCAGCTGCGACGCCGTCATGTTGAGCAGGAGCACCGAGTGCGGGTTCCGTGCGAGCGCCGACTCGAGCAGCGAGAGCGCCGTCAGCTTCAGGCCGGCGGCGTTGAAGAGCTCCACGCGCCCGCGCAGCGCGGGGATGCTGTCCGGATCCAGCGCCAGCACGCGGTCGTACAGCGGAAACGCGTCGCGCGGGTTGGGACCGGTGGCGGCGAGCCACGCCTGACCGAGGAGCACGTCGATGCGGCGCTCGCCCCGGGCCAGACGATCCGCCTGCTCAATCCAACGAGCGGCTTGATTGCGGTCCTCGGAGGTGCTCGCCGCCAAGAGCAGACGCTCCACCGTGGGCTGCTTTTCTGCGGCCTTTCGCGCGAGACCCCGAGCTTGATGGACGGTTTTGTCGTCGCCGCCCGTTTCGAGCAGATACGTGGCAAAGAGCTCCAGATCACGTGCGCTGCCCCCGCCCGCCGTACGGCGCTCGAAATCCTGCATCGGCCCCTGGAGGCCTTTCGGCAGCGCTGGCAGGGCGCGCTGGTCCGCGAGGGCGGCCTTCACGTTGGCCGCGGCCTGCTCGCTCGCGCGCACGTCGCTCGAGGCGGTGAGGGTCGCGTCCGCCACGCCGCGCTCGTCGGCGAGACGCAGACTGAAGATGGGGGCCGAGTCCTCGCCGCATACCTTGAGCGTGAGGCGATTCAAACCGGGGCGCAGACGGAGCGCGGCGCCGTAACGACCCGCGTCCAAGCCGCGGTACGCGGCGTCCTGGAGCACCTCCTGGCCGTTGAAGTACAGCTTGAACGCGCCCTGCACCCCGACCCAAGCTGTAATGTTTCGCTCACGTTTTTGCTCTTCGCCCCCGGAGACGAAGGTGGTCGCCACGGCGCACACCTTCACCTCGGGACGCAAGAGCGAGCCGGTGTCGACCCAGCCATACGGAAAGTGAGCCGGCACCACGCGCCAGCGCACGGGGCGCTCTTTGCCGCTGTAGGCTCGCCCGGGAACGATGGGCTCCTGCGGCTCGGCTTCGGGCCCGAGCTCGGCGGTGAGCCCCGACTTGCCCTCGTTGTCGAAAGGGCCCACGAGGAGCCAGTTTTCCACGTAGCCCAGCTCGCGAATGCCTCGCTGCGCCGCGGCGAGGTCTCCCCGCCGAAGCCGCGCGTACGCTCGCAAGAGCGCGGCGTGAGCGCGCACCGCGGCGTCGTGCCGCGTGCTCTGGGCGGCCATGTCCAGCGCCTCCTCCACCTGACGTGGATTGGCGCGCTCCCAGGTATCCCAAATGCGTCCGAGCGCCACGTAGGCGTCGCCGCCGCGCGCGGCGTCGAAGTCGAGCTGAGCGCGCACCAGATCCGGATGCACCGCGTACTCGGCGGCGTGCGGCGTCGGCGCTGCCGCCGCCTCCTCGGGTAACGAGGCCAGTCCGACGGGAAGAGCGAAGAGCGCCAAGCGCGCCGCACCGATTGCCCTACTCCAGATCGACGCCCGTCTCATGTGTCCACCCGTTTCACGGAGTCCGTTGTGCTCGCTTGTCGTACCCGAACCGCTCTCGTGAGCGATCGTGTCCATCGACAACCTAGTCCCGAGACCCGTTCCTTAGTCCCGAGCGTTTCCCGAAACGAGCCCACGCGGGCGTTTCGTTCCGCTCCTCGCGGGGTTGCTGGAGTACCGCCGGTCATACTACAAGGCAGTGCTGCAATCCGGGCGGACGGTTCTGTTCCGGCAGCTTGAGCCTGGTAGCGCGAGCCCCTCGGGGCTCGTAGTCGTTGGTAGGCAGTCGTTGATAGCGCGCGCTGACGAGACAGGTCAGCGGCACCTTGGGTGCGGCGGAGGCACGAATGGTTAACCCGCAGATGGTGATGTACGAAGAGGAGTTCAACCTGATCCAGTCGGTCGTGGACCGCCTGGTTCGGGAAGCGAACGCCAAGGTCGTCTTCATCGTCGACAAAAACGGTCAGCTCATCGCCGCGAGCGGCGACGTGGAAAACATCGACACGACGTCCCTGGCCTCCCTCACGGCCGGCAACATCGCCGCCACGGGTGGCATCGCCAAACTGCTCCGCGAAAACGAGTTCGCCACGCAGTTCCACGAGGGCGAAAACCAGAACATCCACATCCAGCTGGTCGGCAACCGGGTCATTCTGGTGGTCATCTTCGACTCCAAGTCGAGCCTGGGTCTGGTGCGCCTGCGCGTGCGCAAGGCGACGGACGAGCTGAACAAGATTTTCGAGGCCCTGCTGAGCAAGGTGGCGGAGCCCGGCGGCGATTCTCCGTTCGCGGAAATCACCGACGACGACATCGACAACCTCTTCAACGACTGAGGGCGCCCTTCGATGAGCGAACAGCGGTCAATGCGTGAGCGCGAGCCAGCCCAGAAGGGCTCGAGCGAGGTGAACCGGGCATGAGCTTCATCAACTACATGGCCCGGGAGATCAACTGCAAGATCGTCTACTACGGTCCTGGTCTCTGCGGAAAAACGACCAACCTGCAGTACATCTACGAGCGCACCAACCCGGACGCGAAGGGCAAAATGATCAGCCTCGCGACGGAAACCGAGCGCACGCTCTTCTTCGACTTCTTGCCGCTTTCGCTCGGAGAAATCCGCGGCTTCAAGACGCGCTTTCATCTCTACACGGTGCCCGGTCAGGTGTTTTACGACGCCAGCCGCAAGCTCATCCTGAAGGGCGTGGACGGCGTCATTTTCGTGGCGGACTCGCAAATCGAGCGCCTCGAGGCCAATCAAGAGAGCATCGAGAACCTGCGCGAAAACCTCGCGGAGCAGGGCTACAACTTGGACAAGCTCCCGTACGTCATTCAGTACAACAAGCGGGACCTGCCGAACGTGGTGGAGCTGGACGAGCTCCGCGCCCTCCTGAACCCGCAAGGCGTGCCGGACTTCGAGGCCAACGCGCGGGACGGCACGGGCGTCTTCGAAACGCTGAAGGCCGTGAGCAAGCTGGTGCTCACCGAGCTCCGCCGCGGCGGCGCGTAAAACGAAGCGGGGCGCCCTGAGCGCCCCGTTCGCTTTTTGTGACGTCGTATTTCGCGGCAAAGGACGCCGCGGCCGCCCTGTCGTCCCCTCGGGTGTGGGACGACGCCTCTCGTCCGCTTCTGCTGCGCCTAGAGCCTGCGGGCGCACAAGCCCCCTCCTCAATCCCGCCGCGCGCGCTCGGCCTCGCGCGTCACGTTTTCGCGTTTTTTTGGGGGAAGCTTCCGGAGTCGACGCGCGGTGCTCCCGCACTACGCTCGAGGGGCGTTTTTCACGACCGCACGCCGCGCCCCCCCCCCCGAACGAAGCCGGCCCAAAGCGCCCCCGCCCCCCAAAGCC
>JAEYVE010000138.1 GCA_023432025.1 Pseudomonadota bacterium | reverse complement strand
CCGTTCCGCTGTAAAATACGTCAATGCCCAGGTTCAGGCCGTGGTTCATCCCGGACACGACCACGTCCGGACGACGCGGCAAAATGTCGGAGGCGTACAGCGCCACGTACACGGAGTCGGCCGGCGTACCGTCCACGGCGTACAGCGCTTCTCCGTGGCGGCGCACGCGAAGCGGACGATGCAAGCTGAGCGAGTGACTGGACGCGCTCTGCTCCACGTCTGGAGCGCACGTCACGACGTCCGCCCACGTCGAGAGAGCCCGCGCCAGCGCTTGCACGCCCTCCGCGCGATAGCCGTCGTCGTTGGACAAAAGTACGAGGGGGCGCAAGGCAGCCGCAGGCGAGCTCATGACCCCGTTGGTACGTCGAACCGCCCCGCGGCGTAACCCTTTCGGCGCACTCGGCAGAGCGCCGCAAATCCATTCGGCGTTCGCGGAGCGCGGTCCCGCGTTTCGGCGCTTCTAGGCCGAGCGCCCCAGTTGTGCGATGGTGCCCGGGTCATTTGCGAGGGGCAAACATGTCGGATCAGGGGCCGAGCTCGGTCGAACCGTTCAGCGTAGAGCCAGCAGTCGCCTTAGAAATCGAAGCGTACGCGCGTGAGGCGCTCGCGCGCTTCGGCGCGCCGGGACGCCCCTACGTCGAAGGGCGAGATCTGGTGCTCGCCGCGCCGCAAGGTCTCCACCGCACGGCGTTGGGCTTGCTTCCCACGCATTGGACGTCGCTCTCGGACGAAGCGCGCCGCAAGCGCATGAGCGACGTGGTGCGGCGCCTTCTCGGACAACGTCGAAGCGTCGCCGTTCAGCCCGAGCGGAGCCCTGCGGCCAAATGGGGCGTCGTGGCTCTCTTCATCGGGGCGGCTGCGGCGGGCGTCGCCTACCGGCTCAGCTCCCAGCCCCCCGAGCCGGACGTCGTGCGCAGGCCCGCCGCGTCCGTCGCCGCGCTCACGAGCGAGGAGGAGCGCGCCGCGCGTGCCGCGCGCGTTTGCGAAAGCACGCGCGGCCTGGTGCTGCGCGGCGGCACCGTGGGCCCGGCGGATCTCGAGGGCTGGGTGGTGGACGTTCTCGTGCTTGCGCGTGGAGCCACCGAGCCGCTCGAAGGTCACCCGGCGCTCGCGACCTATCTCAAAGAGCCCACAAAAGCCGAAGGCACCTCGTTCATTTGGTCGGAAGAACCCGAGCTCACGCGCCTCACGGACAGTGAAACGCGCGTCGTCGTCCGGCGCGAGCTCATCGAAGGCTCCGCCGCCGAGCGCACGCCCGGCGTGCGCCTCACGTTCGAGGGGCGCCTCACCGAGCCCTACTTCGATCCCGAACGGCGCCGCAGCTACTTTCATGTGGTGAGCTCCCTCACGGACGCGCTCGGTGGCACGCACGCCGGTCTCTTCGCCCGCTGCGCCAACAGCGCCACCCACCACGTCGGCTCCTGGTTCCGCGGGCCCACGCCCGGAGAAGCCGCGGCGAGCCTCGTCTACCTGCTCGGCACCTACGCGGAGCCCCCCCACGTAGCGGAGTCCTTCCTCCGCCCGCCCACCACAAACTCCATCGACCGCTCCCTGGCCTTCGCCAACATTCGCGTCGCGCACGAAAAGCTCGATCAACGCGCCGTCGCCACCGCCGCAGGCCACGCTGGCGGCATGATCAGCGGCCCCCCCAGCGGCCCCTTCGTCATCACCTTCCCCTTCACCGACGGCAACCGCGGCTCGAGAACGAGCCGGGGGCTAGCGCGGGAGGTGGGGATGGGGAGGGAGTGAGTGAGTGAGATTCGGAATCAAGCCTGGGTTGCCAAACCGTCACACAAAAACCGTTCCTGGGTATACTCACTTTTGGTACATGAGTTCACAACAGGGGCCTGAGACGCCCAGATCGAGCGCTACCTTCCTCGGCATGCCGAAGAAGGTTCCCCCTACTTCTCCCTTCGGTCAGCGTCTCATGCGCCTGCGCCTCGAGCGCGGCCTCACGCAGACCCAGCTCGCTGAAATGATCGAGTCCTCGCAGCGCGCCATCTCCCGCTACGAGACCATCGCGGAGCTCCCGCCCGCCGCTTCGTCGTCCGCATCGCCAAAGAGCTCAAAGTCTCCACCGACGAGCCCATGGGTCTTCGCTCCACCAAGCCGGCTCAGCAGCAGCAGCCCAAGGACGACCCCGAAACCCGCAGGCTCTGGAAGAAATTTCAGCAGGTCCTCGAGCTGCCGGAGAAGGACCGACGAGCGGTCATTCGCCTCGTCAACTCTCTCGTCGCCGCCAAAGAGCCGAAGCGAAAGAGCGCTTAATTCGGCTGCAACGGCCAGTCACAGCTCGCTGCTCACGACGAGCGCCAGAAACGCCTCGCGGCCGCTGTCAGGGTCCCGTTCGCATCTGCTCACCTCGTCTCGTGCTCTCGCTGGTTAACCACGGCGTTAACCTTTCCCTCGCAGTTTTTCCCAGACGACGATCCCAAGAAGCAAGACGAGCGGAACAAAACCAATAAGCACTCCCGCAAAAACAAGACCTTTCGATGCGCTAGAGAAGCTGCCGTTCCCCGTCACCTTACCCACGCCCCAGAGGAGCGCCCCGAGCAGGATTGCGCCCACTGCGGCCGCTCTGATCGTCTTCTCAAACATTTCGCTCACTCCCCCTGCGAGACGGTAATTGCGCTGTACCCGATGAAAGCGGCACCAGCGTCGATTATCCCGTCGGCGGCGTACATCCCCGCTTGATTCCAGTTCACGCCAGTCCTCACAAATGTCCCGGCAGCCAGGTCCAAACTGCCCGCTCCTGTCGTGTATGTTCCGCTAAAGCGTTGCCAAGCCGAGATCGGCCCGACCGGAATGGGCCTGGAGAATGCGGTCAGTGCACCCTGCGGAATCTCGAATCCTGCGGTCGGCGCGCTCACGCCAGTGCGAAGGGTGTATGACAAGCCGGTCTGCGATGCTGTCTCCAAGGTGCTCGCGTATACCGGACCGTTGATAACGCTCGAGGTCGAAATGCCCTCCGCACCGGCTGCATCCGTGAGATGGGCCAATCTCGGGGAACCCGAGAATGAGAGCCGTAAGGTCGGCGCCTCAAGTGTCATTCTTCCCAGCGCCTTCGCCGCGCCGGCTGCGCCGATACCTATCGCATCCACCGGACTCGGCACGGACTGAACGCCTCCGCGCTCGTACGCCATCAACCGGTTCTCCTCGGCTATGGCCTGCTGCTCTTTGATTACCGCGCCCTCAGTCCACTCGCGGTTGAACATGTTCGAGGAGTTGTTGATCGCGGTGAACTCGTCCGGCTGCGGACACGAAGCATTTGCGCCACACCCTCGCTGCGCCAGCTCGCGGTTCGAGTCACTGATCAACTTGTCGACGACCCCCTGGATCACCTCTCGGTCCGACTTCAGCCCACCCTCTGGGGTGGAACCAGCAGCCGGAGCAGCTCCGCCCTGCGGAGCACTATCCGGTGCCTTCGAGCAGTCAACACCATCCGTGCAGAGTCCCAGTGGGTCTGTGTTCTTCAATACGGCCCCGTGGACATACGCATATACGTTGAGGTCAGCTTGCCCCGGCGCATGCACCGCCAACGGATCCGCATTCACCCACCGCCCCAGGTAAGGATTCAGGAACCTCTTTCCGAAGTACTGAAGCCCAACCTCGACGTCCTCTTCCTTCCCCGTGATTACGGAGTTCGACGCGAGGCACGTCTGCGCAGCCGGAAATCCCGGACGACGTTCGCGGAGTTAGAAGGTCAGAGAGCAGGCGCTGG
>JAEYVE010000107.1 GCA_023432025.1 Pseudomonadota bacterium | reverse complement strand
GACAAGGGGGAAGCCGTCAGGGACAAGGGGGAAGCCGTCAGGGACAAGGGGGAAGCCGTCAGGGACAGGGGGGAAGCCGTCAGGGACACGCCGGCCGCGGGGCCGCTCGCCATCACGAGGGCGACCGGGCGCTTTGTTTGGCCGGGAGCGACGGCAATATGGCTTCGCCGTGATTGAGCCGACACCTCACCAAGTCATACGTGCCGATGGGCGCCCCAGCGTGTGCCTTTCGATGATCGTGAAGAACGAGGCGCACGTGATTCGTCGTTGCCTCGCGTCGGTGCGCGGGCTCGTGGACGCGTACTGCGTCGTGGATACGGGTTCGACCGACGGCACCCAGGACATCGTGCGCGAGGCAATGCGCGGCGTGCCGGGCGCCGTGTACGAGCGGCCCTGGAAGAACTTCGGTCACAACCGCACCGAGGCGCTCGAGCTTGCGCGCCCCTGGGCGGACTACTCGTTCATCATCGACGCGGACGAAGAGATGGTGCTGCCGCCGGGCTACGCGCTGCCGGAGCTCACGTTGGACGCGTACCTGACGCCGCACCGTGGCGAGGGCTCGAAGACGTCCTTTTATCGCACGCAGATCGTGCGCAGCAGCCTGCCGTGGCGGTACGTGGGTGTCTTGCACGAAGTGATTCAGTGCGACGCGCCTCATGAAACGGGCAAGGTGCACGATGTTTTGTGCGTGGGCCACTTCGACAGCGCGAGAAACCAAGGAGACGTGCGGCAAAAGTACGCGCGCGACGCGGAGGTGCTCGAGCGCGGCCTGGTGGAGGAACCCGACAACGCTCGATACGTTTTCTACCTGGCGCAGAGCTACCGCGACGCAGGCGAGCCCGAGCGCGCCATTTCGAACTACCGTCGCCGAGCGGCGCTCGGCGGCTGGCCCGAAGAGGTCTTCTACTCGTTCTACCAAGCGGGGCTCTTGTGTGAGGCGGCTGGCCGCCACGAAGAGGCCGTGAGCGCTTGGTTGGACGCCTACGCAGCGCGTCCCACGCGGCGAGAGCCTTTGGTGGCGTTGGCGCGGCACTACCGCACACACCGCAAGTTTCCGCTTGCGTACTTGTTCGCCAAAAAGTCGGTCGAGTTGCCGCGCCCCGACGATTTGCTCTTTCTCCAAGACGAAGCCTACGACTGGCGCGCGGAGGACGAAGTCAGCGTGGCCGCCTTTTGGGTCGGCGAATATCGTGAGTCGCTCGACTACGCAGGCCGACTGCTCGCTTCGTCGCGGCTTCCGTCGGATCAGCGTGAGCGCGTCGAGAAGAATCGGCAGTTTGCCGCGGACAAGCTGGCCGCCGGCGCGCGCTGACGGCTGAGCGCGCGGGCGCAGAACGCCCCTCGAGCGTAGTGCGGGAGCACCGGAAGCTCCGGGCACACACGAACCCCAGAAAAGGAGAACGGACCGTGAGATGTCTCGCGACCCGTTCTTCCGCTTTTGATTTCCGGTGCGCTCAGAGATTGAGGGGAGCCGGCTCGCCCGGGGCGCCGTTGCAGACGTATTGGGGGGCGCCGCCGTCGACCGAGATGCTGAGGCCACCCAAGCCGTTGCACTCCTCGGCGCCGACGGGGACCGGGCTCACGACGATGACTGAGCTCTCGCCGGCGGGACCCGTGGGACCCGCGCCGCCCTGCGGCCCGGGCTCACCTTGCGGTCCGGTATCACCCTGCGGGCCCGCGCCGCCCGCGCTGCCCTCGGGACCGGTGTCGCCGGTGTCGCCCTTCGGTCCGGTGTCGCCGGTTGCGCCTGGCGCGCCGTCCTCGCCATCGGCGCCAGTCTTACCGGTCTTGCCGGTTTTCCCGGTGTCGCCGTGACAGATGACAACGGTACTTTCGCCGAAGACGACCTTGACGCCGCCCTCCGCGCAACCGCTCTTGCCGGGCTTGACCTTGGACGTGACGAGGCTGGCTTCGGTGCTGTTGCACACGTAAAGGGCGTCGCCGGTGATGGTGTCCTCCTGGAGCTCGCCGTCCTTGCCGGCGAGACCGAACTCGACCTTCGTGCCGCCATTGACACAGTTTTCACCGGCGGGCTCATCGGATTGGCGGATCGACGCGGACGACCCCTGTGAGCCGTTCGAGCCGTCGTCGCCGGAACAGGCGGCGATTGCACCGAGGATGAGAACGTTGGCACCAACGAGCGTGAGTACTTTGCGACGCAACATCTGAGGCTTTCCTTCCAAGGTCGTATTCGTGGACGACGAATCGCCCCTCCGTGAACACCATCGGGGCTCGATGGTGGGGAAGTGGTCCCGGGGACGAGACGGCGTTCTCGGGCGGGGAATTAAGGTGCGTCGAGGTGTCGTCTCTCGGGGGCTCGGCGCCTCGCCTTGGAACGCGCGCTCGGAGCTCGCCTCGTCGGGGCGAAACGGTGAAAAATAGCGGGACTTTGGGTCAGTTCGGCGGCTCGACTCGGGCGCAGAAGTGTGTCGACTGGACGGTCATGCGGGGCGACGCGCTACAGTGCCGCCCGTCCAAAATCGTGCTCGGGAAGATTTGCTCGTGAAACTGCCGCTTGATTACGTGTTGGGTGTCCTCGCGGAGTGTGCGCCGCTGGGCCTGGCGGAGAGCTGGGACAACGTAGGCTTGCTGATCGCGCCGTGCGCGGAGCCGCCGGACGTTCACAAACTGCTCCTCACCATCGATCTGGACGAGCGCGTTCTGAACGAGGCCAGCGACTGGGGAGCCCAGCTCATCGTTGCCTACCATCCGCCGCTCTTCGGTGGGTTGAAGCGCTTGCGCGCTAACGAGCCGGGCGAGCGCGTCGCGGTGGAAACGCTGCGGCGAGGCATCTTCGTGTACTCGCCTCACACCGCGCTCGATGCGGCCTCGGGCGGCATGACGGACTGGCTCGCGGGCGCTCTCGGTGCTGGAAACACTCGTGCCATCGTACCAGCGACCGCGATGGGCCTCGGCGCGCAAGACGGAGACGTCGTCGGCGCTGGGCGCGTGGTTCAACTGCGGCAATCGCTCGCGCTAAAAGAGGCGCTCGTCGCCATCAAGGCGCATTTGGGGCTTTCCCATTTGCGTGTGGCGGAGGCAGAACGTCACCTGCGCGGGCGGAACATCGAGAGCTTTGCCGTGTGTCCGGGGGCGGGAGGCTCGGTGTTCGAAAAGCTCGGCGACGTGGATCTCTTGCTGACCGGAGAAATGCGTCACCACGACGTCGCGGCGCGCGTTCGTCGCGGCACCTCGGTCGTTTTGTGCGACCACACGAACACCGAGCGCGGCTTCTTGCCGTCGTTTGCCGAGCGGCTCCGCGGGCGTCTTTCGGGGGTCGACGTGCGCGTGTCGACGCAAGACCGGGATCCGCTGCGCGTCGTGTGAGCCGCGCTGCGCGTCGTCGTTTACTCGCGGGCGCGTCCGAAGATTTTCGAGTGGGGCGGCACGGAGCTCATGAGCCACACGTTGCCGCCGATGACGGAGCCTTCCCCAATGACGGTGTCTCCGCCGAGGATGGTGGCGCCAGCGTAGATGGTGACGTCGTTCTCGATGGTGGGGTGACGCTTGTGCGGGCACTCTTCGCTGGCTCTGTGCGTGCTGAGCGCGCCCAGTGTGACGCCCTGGTAGAGCTTGACGTCGTTGCCAATTTCGGAGGTTTCTCCGATGACGACGCCGGTGCCGTGATCGATGAAAAAGCGGCTGCCGATGCGCGCGCCCGGGTGAATGTCGATGCCCGTGGCTCCATGAGCGTGCTCGGAGAGAATGCGCGGAATGATGGGCACGCCCGTTCGGTAGAGCTCGTGCGCGATGCGGTGCGCAGTGATGGCTTCCATTGCCGGGTAGCTGAAGACCACCTCTTCGATGCTGCGCGCGGCTGGGTCGTGCTCGAAGGCGGCGCGGGCATCCTCGTTCAAGAGGCGTCGTAGGCGCGGGATGGACTCCAAGAGCTGCATCGTGACCTCGTGCGCGAACCCAGGTTCGCGAACGGGACCACGGCCGGCGGTTTGTTCGTAGGTAACGGCGCGTTGGATCTGCGTGGAGAGGTTCTCGTACGCGGGATACACGTGCTCGGCGAGCGAGTAACGCAGGTTGGTTCGACTCAAGGAGCGGCGCGAGTAGAACCCGAGAAAGATGGCCGGCTTCAGGTGAGCGAAGGCCTCGATGACGGCGCGCTTGTTCGGCATGGCCGCGCTCTCGAGGTTGTTGATTTCCTCGGGGCCGTCGTAGCTCTCGGCGATCGCGTCGATGGCGCGCTCGAGGTCTGCGGTCACGTGATGGTGCGTGGGCATCGGGCTGGGCATCCCTGGTGTATCACGGCTTTCCGCCGCTGCCTCGGGCAGGCGGCGCGGCGGACGGCGTGGGCTCGGTGAGCGCGGCGGGCGGCGCCGCGCTTGCGGCCGGTGGGTCCACTTTGGACAAGAAACTCTCCAAGCGGGCGCGCACGTTCGGATGGGTCATCGGATCGCGAGCAGCGTCGGTGACGACGCTGCGTCCTTGCGCGGTGCCCAGCTTCCAGAGTGTCTCCGCGACGACCACGACGGCTTGCTCGAGTTGGGCTTCGCCGGCGGCGCTTCGGTACAAGGAAAAGTACTCGGTGAGGGCCGCTTCTTGTTCGGGTGAGGCGAGCTTGGTGAGGGCCTGGGCGATGGCGAGCTGGTCGGCGACGGATGCGCGCGGATCGAGGAGGTGTTGGGCGAGCGGCGTGGCCGCCTTTTTTTCCTTCATGGCGCCGAGCGCCGTGGCGATTTGCTTGAGCGGGGGCGGCCTTTGCGCGCTCACGCCCTCGGCGCTTTCTTCGAGCGCTGCGATGAGGTGAGAAGCACCGGTGCGGCGGCGCGCTATGCGGCGAGCGGCTTGGTCCGCGAGATCCGCCGAGGCGTTCGGGCTGCGTGCGATGTCGACGAGAATGCCGGTGACGTCTGCGCTCGCGCGCTTGGAGAGCTCATCCAAGAGTAACTTGTGTACGGGCGCCATGTCCGGCCCCGTGTCGATGAGCGTGCTGGCAATCTGCTGGACGAGCGGCTCGGCCACGCGCGAGTGAATGGGGCGCGGATCCGGATCGAGCACGCAAGCGCGCAGGCGCGCATCCAAAGTGCCGGAAGAAGCGCGCGCGCCGTCCTTCCAGGAGAGGCGCCAGATCGAGCCGTCGTCGAGGCAAAGCGTCGGCCCAGAAGGCCCCGCCGCGCCCGCCACGATGTCGCGCATGAAGTACGTCGACCAACGGAGGTCGGCCTTTTTGGCGCCGAAGCCCAGCACGACGCGATGGAATGTGGTCGCGAACGCGCCGGCGGTCAGACGCAGCTGACCACGCTCGAACGCCGGTCGCGCGAGCAGGGCGACGGGCTCTGGCTCCGCCTGGCGCGTGAGGGTGGCGTCGCCAGGCCACGCAGGCGAGCCGGGGAGCTCGCGCTCCGGCAAGCGCAGGGGCTTCGGCGGTTTGTCGTCCATCAGGTGCTCGTTCAGGGGCAGGACGCCGCGCCCGTAGAGCAGATAGCCACCTTCGTCGCTGCGCACGAGGGTGGCGTGGTTGGTGGTTTCGATGCGTCCGAGTGCTTCTCCCGCCGAGAGATCGAGCGCGGTGACGAACTCGGCGTTCCACGGAACCAGCGCCAAGCCAGGCACCGCGGTGGGGCGACCGAGCACGGCCTCGGAGCTGACGCGCTGCTCGACCTCACCGTGGCCGTGCGGGGCGTTCGGCGCCTTCGTCGTTCGTACGACGAGGAGCAAATCGGGACGGCTATCGTCCGGATCCGACAGCACGAGAAGCGCGCGTTGTCCGTCGTAAGCCATCGACTCGAGCAGGCGTCCCTCGTTTTGCACGTCGTTCCACAACACCGCCCCGGTGCGCACGTCGATGAGCGTGACGACGTTGTCCCCCGAAACCGCCACTGCGCCGCCGTGCAAGGCCGGCAACGTGTCGACCGCTCCGGTGTACTCCCACCGTGGCCCGTCCGGTAAAGTGCGACCCACGAGCCCTCGTCCCGTCACGCCAACGACGGCCGGCAAAGGAGCCGTGGGAGCGCTGGCGCGAAGCCGCTCGAAGACGGCGCGCTCCGAGCCCGTGGAGGCGCGCTCGAAACCCTTCTGAAATCCCTGCGCGCCCGAGCAAGAAGCGAGCATGGCGAAGGCGCCGAGCACGGCCCAGCGCTTCATGCGTCGGGCGAGCCGACGAGCTCGGGTGGAGCGGCTACTCATCGAAGAGTGTGCTCCACCGTGTAGCCCCCCGCGCGACGCGTCACAAGGAGCCTGCCCGTGCGGCTCCGCGCGAAGCGGGTGTCGCGTGCGAAGCGCCGTGCGCGGTTCGGTCGCAAGGAGGGTCGAAGCGGGACGCGCGTGTTCGGACGTGTCCGGGGCGAGCCGTCGCAGGCAGTGATCTGCTCGCGCTCCGCGCTCGGGTCGATGTAGTCTTGGACTATCGCCACCGACGAGTTGGCTGTCGCGTCGCTTTCTGCCGTTTGGCGGCTCGCGGGGCGTCGGGCGTCGGGGATGGTTCGCCGTCATGAGTGTTCAGAGTGAGCTGCCGCCGCTCCCCGAAATGCGGCTCGAGCTGATTGAAGACCTCTCGCCCGAGGATGCGGGTTTTCTGCGCTGCAAGCGCCGTCGCTTCGTCGTGCATTACCCGGACGGCAGCGTGAGCGCGCCGTTCGTCTACGACGAGGTGGATCGCAACGCGCTCGACGCGGTGGTCGTGGTGCCTCACTTTCGAGTCGCCGAGCCGAGCTCCGGTGCACTGGTGCGCTACGTGTACCTGCGGAGCTGCGTGCGGCCGCCGCTGGAACAGCGGGACCAGCGTCGCTCGCCCGTTCCGGAGCCGGCGGTGCGCGGCCAATGGGAAGTGCCTGCCGGGCTGGTGGAGGTGGGGGAGCAAACTCCGGAGGGCGTGGTGCGCTCTGCGCAGCGGGAGCTCGAGGAGGAGGTGGGCTTTTCGGTTCCGGAAAGCGCGCTCGAGCCTCTCGGTCCGTCCATGTTTCCTTGCCCCGGCGTCATCGCAGAGCGGCACTACTACTTTCACGTCGAGGTGGATCCCGCGCGTCGCGGCGAGCCGAGCTTGGATGGCTCGGCGCTGGAGGCGGGCGGCCTCGTGATTGCGATCCCACTGACAGAGGCGCTCCGGCTCGTCGCTCGCGGTGAGCTCGCGGACGCCAAGACGGAGCTTGCGCTGCGTCGCCTCGCGGAGTTGCCATGACGGAGAAGGTCATCGTCGTTGCGAAGCGCTCGAGCTACTCACGGCTCACGGACGGAGACGTGGACCAGCGCGCGCAGGTTTTGTTGCAGCGTGGGGACCCGAGCGTCGCCAAGTGGATCCCAGCGCACGATCAACACGTGCGCACTCTCGAAAAGGTGGAGGAGGCGCTCGCGCGGCTGGGGGTGGAGTCGCTGGTGCTGCACGGCTCGCATGCTTCGTTCGAGGCCAAGGGCGTGGCGCTCGTGGTCACGGTGGGCGGGGACGGAACGCTGCTCGCGGCGTCACACAGCATTGGGGACGTGCCCGTTTTGGGCGTGAACAGCGCGCCCCGGTACAGCGTCGGGTTCTTTTGCTCGGCGCGCGCGCAAGGCATTCGGCGCGCTTTGTCGGACGCGCTCGAGGGGCGCACGCCCGAGGTCGTGCTCACGCGGATGAGCGTGCGGCACAACGGACAAACACGCTCCGAGCGCGTGCTGAACGAGGCGCTGTTCTGTCACGTGGTGCCCGCAGCCACGTCCAGCTACATCGCTCAGATCGGTCGCATCCGAGAGGAGCAGCGCTCCAGCGGTCTCTGGATTGGCCCCGCCGCGGGCTCCACCGCGGCGCAGCGTTCGGCGGGCGGGCGCGTGCTGTCGCTCACCTCGAAAAAGCTGCAGCTGGTCGTGCGCGAGCCCTACTACGTGCGCGGTCAAAAGTATCGGCTGGTGCGCGAGCTCATCGGCGAGCGTTCGCAGTGCATCATCAAGAGCAAGATGCACAAGGCGCGCATCTTCTTGGACGGGCCGTACCAAGCCATCAGCGTGCGCTTGGGCGATGAGATCGTCTTCGAGCGCTCACCGCAAAGCCTCCGCGTGCTCGGGCTCGACGCTCGTCGGTGAAGCTCGGGGGGCAGAGGCCCGCCACGTTTTCGCTTTCGTGGACGCGCTGCGTGACCCCGGAGCTCAGGGCCAGGAGCGCATCCAAAAGCAGAGCTTTTTCTTGCTCGCTTGCGCTTCGTCCAGGTCCTTCCACTCGAGCTCGCACGTCATGTTCGGCTGCTTGACGTAGCCTCGCTTCGCCCAAAATGCGTCGTTTTCGCGGTGAGCGAGCGGTTTTCTCGGGTGGTCGTCGGGGCGCTCGACCGCACAGAATGCCGTGAGAGGAAAGCCGTGGGCAAGAGCGTGCGCCTCGCGCAAATCGAAGAAGCGGTGTCCCAAGCCTTGCCCACGGTAGCTCGCTTGGAGCACGGACTCCGCGAAGTAAAAGACGCTTTCGAGCGGCACCCCACGCGAGACGAACGGCTGTTGGAATGCCGGAGTCTCGTCCGTGAGCGGCATGCCCGTGGACGCTCCCACCACGCGAGGTCCGTCGAAGGCGACCGCGAACACGCTCCGAGGGCTCTTGGCGTAGCCCGCCAGATACTCGGCTTCGTACTCGAGCGACCCGTCGTACAGGTACGGGTACTCGCGAAACACCTCGATGCGCAGCCGCGCCAGATCGGCAATGTGAGCCGATACGGCTGCTCCGACGAACGTGCGAACTTCCACGGGTAGGCCCTCAGGAGCCGAGGCAGCCGAAGTCGAGCTCGAGCGAGCCCGCGTCGTCTGCGCGGACCAAGTCACATGCATTTTGACACAAGAAGAGCCGCGTCGGGTTCGCGTTGTCGTCGAAGTAGAACTCGTAGCCCGAGGAACCGCACGCCGCCTCGTTCGTCACCTTGGTGAAGGAGCGGTCCGCGCCTGTGCCTGGCTGGAAGGCCACCGAGATGTTGTTCGGGTTGATGATGCCGCTGACGGTCGGGAAATCGTATTGGCAGGGAACCTCTGCCGTGTCGACGACGCCTTGGGCGATGGCATCGAAAATGGGATTGAAGCTCGGGCGACACAGCGGGAAGCGAAGGCCGCCCGTGAGTTTGCTCAGGTACTGGTAGCCGCGGCTGACGGCTTCCACGTTGCTGCCGTCACCGCACTCGGTGGTGTTGATCGGGTCGTCCGGGTAGTACGGCTCGTCCGCGTTGGCCCTTTCGTCCAGGCCAATGATGCTGTGAAAGACGTAGTTACGCGCCTCGGTGGTGCCGAACTGAGTCGGGCTGAGCGCGAGCAGCGCGCTGTCGAAGCTCGAAGCGACGGTCTGCGCGTTGGCGTTGGTGTTGTCGTTGAAGGACACGTCCGGGCCGCCGAAGCCGTTGCGGTTACACTCGATGCGATCGTCCGTGATGACGACGAACGTCTTGAAGGCGTCGGGGCGCAGCCAGTTTTGCCAACCTACGTCGGTCGTGCCCGGGAGCGTCGTCTGGCGTATCCAGTTCCGGTAGGCGGAGCCCGTCGGGCCGTCGTTGGTCGTGTTCTGATCGTCGAACTCGTCGGGTGCGTCGTACGATTCGAGCAGCACGCAGAGCGCGTCGCGGCTCTCGATGTCCGCGCTGTAATGGAAAAAGCGGCGATTTGCGGGCTGCGTCGCCGGATCCGGCAGCGGCGTCATGGCGGGGTTCGTGCAGTCGGTGATGCCGAACGGCGCCGGGATGCAGATTTGGTAGTTCGCGTCGCCGACGGTGGGACCGGTGGAGCTGCCGTAGCGAGAAATCATGATCACGCGGTAGTCGATGGGACTCCCGCCGACCGTCGCGTTTTGGATGATGGTGGCGAAGTTGTCGTAGATGTTCGCCTCGACCTCTTGGATCTCGTCGGACATGCTGCCCGAGTTGTCGATCACGAAGATGATGTCGATGGGACGTGAAATGCTCCGTGGAGTGCCCGTGACCGAGGCGCAGGAGCTGGAGCCGCCTTCTCCGGGGTCGTAGTCGAAGACGATGTCGTCGGGGTAGTCCACGTCGCCGCCGTAGGTGGCGCCGCCCTGTGCGGTGTGCCCGCCGCCCGAGCCGGGCTTGCCGCCGGAGCCGTCGCCGCCGGAGCTCGTGCTGCCGCTGCCGAGCAGCATGCCGCCCGAGCCGGGCTTGCCACCGGAGCCCTTGCCGCCGGAGCCCTTGCCGCCGGTTCCGGCGCCGTTGTCGTCGCCGACGGAGGCGCTGCTGCCGCAGGCGCCGAGCGCCGCTCCGCCCAGGAGGAAGAAGCCGAGCGCGACCAGTGAGCGTTTACGGAGCATCGTCGAGTTTCCTTGGCTCGCCATCACTTCACCACGATCTGCGTCGGGCAGCCGAGAACGATGCGCACCTCGCCGTCTTGGTCGGCCTGCACCTCGTCACACGCTTCCCCGCACAAGTGGATCCTCGTTTTGTCGGAGGAGTACTGCCAGCCGTTCGCTCCGTCGCTACACGGCGCGGTGTCGTCCCTGCGGATGTTCACCGCGTCGCCGGACGAGGGCGTGAACGTGACGTTGACCTTGTTCAAGTCCACGCGCTGACCACCCGAGCTCTGCGGCACGTCGAACACGCAGCTGAGCGTCTTGTCGTTGGTGATTTCCTCGAGCGCCGCGGCGAGATCCGCCTCGAAGTTCGTCGAGGTGGTCATGTCGAAGTGGCAGTTGCCGACGTCGGGAGCGTCGCCGCCGTGCACGCACGTGTCGGACTGCGGCGTGAGACCGTTGAACGCCACGTCCGAGAGCATGGCGCGCGCGGGCGCGCTGCCCGGCGCGCCGATGACGAAGGTTTTGATGTTGAAGAGCGTGGCGTTCGGGACGTCGATTTCGACGAACTCTTCGCTCGTGGCTTCGTTCGTGCAGGTTTCCGCGCCGTCGGTGAGGAGCACCACGAAGGTGTTGCCCTCGAGCTTTCGCGCGACGAGCTCTTCGGAGAGGTATTTGTAACTGAGGATGGAAGCGCCGGCCATCGGCGTTTTTCCGCCGGGCGACACGTCGTCCAAGAACGCATCGATGTCCGATTTGTGACGGGAGGTGAGGCGCTCGAGCGTGACGTCCGGATCCTCCTCGACGCTGCACTCGAGGGTGGCGTGGGGTTTGGGGAACATGCTGACGCCCACGCGAACGTTCTCTGCGCCCTCCAGGCTGCCCAGCGCGCCCTTGAGGGCGTCGCGCGTCATTTCCCACTTGGAGGGGGCGTTCTGCACGCGCTTGACCGGCTGGGTTTCGCACAGGGCGTCGTGCTGTGGATCGTCCTCGGGCGCGTTGCAGTTCATGCTGCCGCTGCGATCCAGCACGAAGAGCAGGTTGGCCGGCGTGAGCTTGGCGTTTTGCTCCGACGCCGCGCATTCGTCCTTGTTGCCACCCGTGCCGGTGGAGCCCGAGCCGCTGCTCCCGCCGCCGGTGTTGCCCAAGGAGCCGCCGTTGCCAGTATCGCCGGCGAGGCCAGAGGCGTCTCCTCCGGTGGCTGCGCCGGCTGCGCCGCCACTTTCCGAGGAGGAACCGGAGCTATCGTCGTTCGACGAGCCGCAGGCCGAGGCGAGAGCCAAGGCGGTGGTCAGTGCCGCCAGTGAGATTGACAGTCGTCTCGTCATGCAGACGGACAGACTCGCTTACTGCACGGAGAAACCCAATTACGAAGACAGGCTAGCGCGAATATTTGGAGGACACCGTGTGCGCTCGCCCGCCGTGTGAGGTGCTCGGGGTGAACGCCGCCGAGTGCGTGCGTAGGTTTGCGCACGTGGGTGGCGGTCGACCTCAACGACGTTCGTGATGAGCAAAAAGAAAGGGCTCCGGCAGTTCTGCCGGAGCCCTTTTCCGTGGCTGCTTGCGCCGTTCGGCAAGCGCAGTGCTCGCCGCGGTGGAGTCGCTCAGCCGAGGCGCGTGAACGGCGAGGCGCCGGAGTACACCTGCGCGTCCTCGAGCTCGTCGGCGATGCGGAGGAGCTGGTTGTACTTGGCGATGCGGTCGGTGCGGCTGGCGCTGCCCGTCTTGATCTGACCGGCGTTCGTGGCGACGGCGAGGTCGGCGATGAACGCGTCCTCGGTCTCGCCCGAGCGGTGCGAGATGATCGACGTGTAGCCGGCGCTGCCCGCGAGACGGATCGTGTCCAGCGTTTCGGTGAGCGTACCGATCTGGTTCAGCTTGATGAGGATCGAGTTGGCGGTCTTCTTCTCGATGCCCGTCTGGAGGCGCTCCTTGTTGGTGACGAAGAGGTCGTCGCCCACGATTTGCACCTTCTTGCCGATCTTGTCGGTGATGAGCTTCCAGCCGTCCCAGTCGTTCTGGTCGAAGCCGTCCTCGATGCTGACGATCGGGTACTTGGAGGTGAGCTCCGCGTACACGTCGGCGAGCTCGGCGCTCGAGAGGGGCTTCTTGTCGAACGTGTACTTGCCGTCCGCGAAGAACTCGCTGGCGGCGCAGTCGAGGCCGAGGCCGATTTGGCCTTCACCGGCGCGGCCGGGCTTGTAGCCAGCGGCTTCGATGGCGCCGAGGATGCGCTTGAGAGCCTCTTCGTTGTTGCCGAGACGCGGCGCGAAGCCACCCTCGTCACCGACGGCGGTGGTCAGGCCGTCCTTCTTCAGGCTGGCCTTGAGGGCGTGGAACACCTCGGTGCCGGCGCGGAGGGCGTCGCTGAACTTGGCGAAGCCGTGGGGCACGATCATGAACTCCTGGATTTCCAGGCCGTTGTCGGCGTGCGCGCCGCCGTTGATGATGTTCATGAGGGGCGTGGGCAGCACGCGCGCCTGAACGCCACCGAGGTAACGCCAGAGCGGGAGATCGACGACGTCAGCGCCTGCGCGGGCGACGGCCATCGAGATGGCGAGGATGGCGTTGGCGCCCATCTTGCCTTTGTTCGCCGTGCCGTCGATCTCGAGGAGCCGCGCGTCGACCGCGGGCTGATCGAGAGCAGAGAGACCGAGGATGGCCGGTCCGAGCTTTTCGTTGACGTTCTCGACGGCCTTTTGGACGCCCTTGCCGAGGTAACGAGCCTTGTCGCCATCGCGCAGCTCGACGGCTTCGTACTCGCCCGTCGAGGCGCCGCTGGGGACCGCGCCGCGCCCGAAGGCGCCGCTGTCGGTGAGGACTTCGGCCTCGACCGTGGGATTTCCGCGGGAATCCAGAATTTCGCGTGCAGTGACTTGAACGATCTCCGACATGGCCGGCCTTATACACGAAATGTGGTCTGGAGCGAGACGGCGCCGGCGGGTGACGAACGGTCTTTCGGGACCCTCCCGGAGTCGAAACGAACGTCTCCCTCGAGGCGAAGCAGGCGTCTCCCGAAGTCGAAGCGAGCGTCTTCCGCGAGCGAAGCAGGCGCCTCCCGAAGTCGAAGCGAGCGGCACCCCGCCGCCCGGCGCGTGCCCCGATACATCGGAAACACTGTGGGGCGGAGACAGGCCGGGCCGCGAAGCGCGCGGATCCGTTCAGTCTTTGGCGGGCAGCTTTGCGACAGGGGTCGGAGTCGCGGGCGGTGCGCCCTCGTCGTCGGAACCCGACGGTAGGTCGTTCGACCTGTTGTCCCCCGTAGCCCCGCGGGCGCCGCGCCGGCCGAGCGCCTCCGCGCGTTCGCGGGCGCGCGAGGCGGCGCGTTCGGCGTCGAGGCGGTCGTAAGCGACGACGATTCTCTGCACGAGCGGGTGGCGCACCACGTCCACGTCGCTGAAGCGCTGAAACGCGATGCCCTCGATCCCTTGCAGGAGATCCCACGCCTCGCGGAGCCCGCTGCGTTCGCCGCGCGGGAGATCCGTTTGTGTCACGTCACCCGTGACCACGGCCTTGGAGGAGTAGCCGAGGCGCGTGAGGAACATTTTCATTTGTTCGGTGGTGGCGTTCTGCGCTTCGTCCAAAATGACGAAGGAGTCGTTCAACGTGCGCCCGCGCATGAACGCGAGCGGCGCGACCTCGATTTGTCCACGCTGGCGGAGCTGCTGAATGCGCTCGTAATCCAGCATGTCGTTCAACGCGTCGTAGAGCGGCCGGAGGTAGGGGTTCACCTTTTCGGCCAGATCTCCGGGGAGAAAGCCGAGCTTTTCGCCGGCTTCGACCGCAGGGCGCGTCAAGATGATGCGCTTGACCTGCTTTTTCATGAGCGCCGCCGAAGCCATCGCCATGGCGAGGTAGGTCTTGCCGGTGCCCGCGGGGCCCACGCCGAACGTGAGGTCGTGCGTGCGGATGGCTGCAATGTAGTCGCGCTGCGCGGCGGTCTTCGGCGCCACGGGCTTCTTGCGCGAGGTGACCATGATGACCTGGTCGAGCAGGTCCACGAGCGAGCGCTCGGGATCTCGCCGCAGCGCGCGCAGCGAGTGCCCCACGTCGGACACGCCGAGCTCGATTCCTTCCGTGAGGAGGTGCGCGGCGTCGCTCAGGTAACGACGCGCGACCGCGACGTCCTCTGCTTTGCCGGACAGGCGAATGACGTTCCCACGCAGCGTGACCTCGGCGCCGCTGTGCTTGCGGACCTCGGCGAGCACGAGCGAGCGAGGCCCACACAAGTTCATGAGCACCTCGGGATCGCTCACCTCGACCTGAGCGGTCGTGAGGGGCGCGGTGTCCGCTTCGGCGGTCAGCGGGGCTGTGGGAGTTTCGCGCTCGGGCTCGTGGGGTTCCACTCCGGGGCTCTGTGGCTCGTTGGAGGGGGCGACCTCGTTGGACGAGGAGGAGGACTTTGGCGTTGGGCCGGGCGCGTTGGGCAAAACGGTTCGTCGAATCCTTTCACCGCGGAGCATAGTCCGGGCCTCGGGCGACGGCACGCGTACCCGAATTCTTGGCCCGCTGGGCGGGGCTCTCGTATGGGTCGCCCCATGCGAGGAGGCGCACGATGGCTCTGAGCCGCTGGGTTGGTATGGGAGTCGCGGTCGGGCTGATTGCGGCGCTCGTGCCCGTCGTACGAGGAACGTTCGACTTGTCGGATCCGCTGGGCAAGCGCGCCGAAAAGGCCGCGCGCGCTCGGGGTCCAGACGTGACCGGGCTCG
>JAEYVE010000070.1 GCA_023432025.1 Pseudomonadota bacterium | reverse complement strand
GCGCAGGCCAACGCGCGCCGCGGCTGCGGTGGGCACCATCACCTTGAGCCCGGAGTTGTTGAGCTTCAGCACGTAGACGCGACTCTTGGTGCCGCCAAAATCACGCACTTCGATTTGCGCGACTTGTCCCACGCCGTGAGCGGGATGAACCGCCATTTGGCCGACCTGAAAGTCCTGAGAGGCTTCTGTCCCCGTTTCAACCGACGCTTCCATTGTGCCTCTCCACTCCTACCGACACGCGACCGAGCCCGGCTCAGTCTTCGGAAATTTCCACCAGGAAACCCCGACGTCGTCGGTTTTTTCCCCTTCGGCTCGGCCAAAAACTCTGCCGCGCCCTCACGCTCGCCAGCCGAATGCCCGCGACGCGCAACGTCTGATCACGCGTGTGCGAACCAGCCCCGACCCACCTTCGAACAACAAGATGCCAGAACTACACTGCGCGAGTCGATAGGGTCAATCAAAACTGACTCACTGGTCAAGTGTGTGACCTTCGCGTTTCATGTGCGATGCGTCGGTAGATTCGCCGAAGAGCTCCGTCAGCTCGGTGTGAGCGGCGTCTCGAGTCGCCTCCAAGAGACGTCGTCCGTCGAGGTCGAGCTCGAGCTCGAGCAGGGAGGCCGAAGCGCGCACCGTGGCGGGGCTCACGGGCCGGTCGAGGCCGAACCAGCGACCCGGGCTCGTGACGCTGAGCGCTTGCCATGCGGCGTGCAGTCGTGACGACGCCGTCTCGTCTCGAGACCAGTCGCCGGCCAAAGCCAGGCGAACATGAAAGGTGAGTGAGTCGTCGGGAGCACCTGTCGCGTCGCGATCTCGAATCGAGACAGCGCACGCCACAGCGGTTGCGCTGGCGAGGAGCGCTCCTCGCAGTGGTCCCGGCACGTGGTGTTCGTCGAAGGGTCCCGGAAAGAAGGCGCGCACGGGTGCGTCACGCGCGAACTCCGCCAACTCCGCGAGCGCCGCTCCACGCAGAGCGGTCGGTGTCTTGCGAAAGCGACCCAAGAGGTATCCTTCGACGAGGCGCACCAAGCTGGGGTCGTCGACGGCCACGGCAACGAGCTGCTGCTCGGCGCGCAGCAACGCTTCCGGTGTGGTGCCGGCGACGCCCGTGATCCGCGTGAGTCGCGGATGCGGCCGGGCCACTTTGGCGCCTTGGAGCAAACGTGACTGAAAGTGCTCGGTGATGCGTGCGTCGTGTCCGTCGGCGCTCACGAGATAAAGCGTTCCGAAGTCGAAGCCGGCCACGAGCGCGCTCGCCGATTGGCGTAGATCGAAGCCGTTTCTAGCGGAAAGATCCTGAAAAGCTCGTTCTGACACGAGCTCTCGGAGGGCGTTCCAGAAGGCGCGCTCCTCCGTGACCGCGCGAGGACTAGCGAGGACGAGCCAGCGCAGGCCGGGCGCCGGCACGTAGTCGCTCAGCGGGCCAGTGTGGAGCGGAGCCGGGGGCGGCGCATCTGTGGCAGCGGAAGGCGCGGCTCTTGGAGCCGAGCACGCCACGAGGGCACAAGCGATCGCGAGAAGTGGAGCGAGGGTTGAACGACGAAGCGTCGAGCGAGCGTTCGCGCTCAGCCCCGAGGATCCGTTCCGGTGTTTGCTTTGGGCGGCGCGGGGAGCTCCGACGACGAAGGAGTCGGAGCGTGCTCGCGACTGCCGTCGACCAACTCCTTCAGCTCCTTGCCCACCTTGAAGAAAGGCAGCCGCTTCGCGGGAACCGGCACGGGGTGGCCCGTGCGTGGGTTGCGACCGTCGTAGGGCTTGTAGGGGCGCACCGTGAAGCTGCCGAAGCCTCGAATCTCGATCCCGTCGCCCTGTTGCAGCGCTTCGGTCATCGCATCGAACACGCAATTGACCACCATTTCCGCGCGGGCCTTGGTCAGCTCCCCGCGTGCGGCAATTGCTTCGATGAGCTCGCTCTTCGTCATTCGCCCAAGCCTCCCTCGTCGTCGAGTCCATGGTTTTATCTAAGGTGTGGATTGTCAACGCTTTTTCAGTGGGGGGACGGCCAAGCGTGTCGGAGTGAGTGGGCGTGGGGAGGAGGCTGTGCGACCGAGCTCAGTGGGCGGCTCAATTCGGCCACGAAAAGTGACTCATGGCTGCAAGTCTGCAGCTCGGGCCGGCACGATTTCGACGAAGTCGACGCTGAACGGAAGTCCCGCTGTTGCGATGCTCAGGGGGACAGCGGGCGACTCGAGCGGAACGACGCCGAACTCCGCCGTGGTGCACGTGGGGTCGTCGAGTCGTGTCGGCGCGGTCCAGGCGCGCTCGGTGGCTCCGAAACGGAGGACGAGCGAAGCGCCTTCGGGGAAAGGGCCCACGAGGCCCACACGGACCACGTGAGGGCCGCTTCTTCGCACCGGCAGCTCCCACGTGGCGCGACTGGCTGCGCCTCGAGCCTCGAGGCGCAGCGCGCGGCCGTTCGACGAGCAAGGTGCGGAGTGGAGCGGAGCGGTCCACGCATCGGTCACGGATAGCGGAGGCCATTCGGCTTCGGCTTCGAAACGCAGAGCGGGGCGTTCGTTGGAGAGATCGATGCGACGCACTTCCGACGGACCTCGCGAGTGCGGGGCGAACCGATAATGATACGCGGCGGGTCGTCCTACGCGCTCCCACAACAGTTGGTCATGGTCGTCACCACGGCGGCGCGCGACCAATAGGTCGCCGGGGCCGAGCGGCTTTGCGAGGAGCGAAGGATCGTGGCCGAGTCCGAAGCCGTGGTCGGTGTCGACGAGCACCAGAGCGCCGCCGGGGTGGGAGGCAGTCGCGGCGCGGGCGAGCTCGTGCTCGAAGTAGGGGCGCCCGCCGTCGCGGTCTCGGAGCGCAACGTGCGAGTAGCTCGCGTGAAAGGCGAACCCAAAGAGCGCGAGCGGCGCTACGAAGCGGCGCAGGCGAAGCTCTTGGGCGCCCCAGGCGAGAGTCACGTGTCCGAGCGGAAGCAAATCGGCGAAAAAGCGCGCGCCGCCGCCCGGATAGCTGCCATTGAAATAGAAGGCTCCGTACAAGGCGATGACGCCTGCGAAAGCCACCAAAATGGCGCGCGTTTCACGTTGGGCGCGCTTCCGGAAGAGCGTCCACGGCACTAAAAGTGCCAAGGGCTCCAGGTTGGCGACGTCGAGCGCGTAGCCGTGGAGGCGATGAAGCGTGTGACGGAGCGCCCAAGTCCACGTGTAGCCGGAAGGACCGAAACGCTCGACCACATCGCCGTGCTCGACGACGCAACCTCGATCGGCGCCGAGCCCCAGGCGGAAGCATCCCGGAGGTCCATCGGACAAGGCGTAGTAGTGAAGCTGGGTGGAGTCGAAGAACGAGCCAGTGAGCGCGCGCTGGTGCGCGAGGAGGAGGAGCACGCCCGGGAGCGCTCCGAGTGCCCAATACACGAGCCGACGACGTTCGCCCGAGGCCAAGAGAACGGCGCACGAGGCCGCGCACGCCATGCCGGTGACCGGACGCGTAGAAAAGAGCCAGCCCAGGCAGAGTCCGCCGGAAACGGCCCAGAGCGCGGCTTTCGCTGGGCTTTCTTGTGGCGGCGCGAGCGCGGCCAAGAACGCGCCTGCGAAGAGCAGGGCAGCGAGCCCGTGCGACATGGTGTCGGCCGTGTGGTAGCGGAGCGCCCCGCACACCGCGCTCAACGTTGCGGCGAGCAGCGCGGTGTTTCGGTTGCGTGTGATGCGTAAGGTGAGCGCGAACGTCACCACCACGAGCAGCGCGCCGAGCAGGGGCCCCACCCAAAGCGGCCGCCCAACGAGAAACCCCAGCGCGAGCACGGCCGGATAACCGGGAGGGAACAACACCCCGAGCGTGAGGCTTTCCGCTCCGCTCGTGTCGACGGGGTGAGTGAGAAAACGTCCGCGGAACGAGGCGCTGGGCGAAGGCACCGGGAAGGCGAGCTTCCCTTCGGCGAGGGCGCGCGCCTCCAAGAAGTATGACGTGGCGTCGATGATGCGTGGGCCGCCGCGCAGGTAGTGCGCGACGTAGCTCACGGAGAGCAAGGCGGCGGTGACGGCGAGCGCCGCACACACGAGCTTGCTGTGGCGCTCGAGCGCTGCCGAGAACGCCGAACGGTGACGAGCCGGGGCGAGCGCGGCGAAGAGCCCCACCGCCGCCAGGCAAAGCGCACCCCACGCCGCACCGTCCGGAGGGAGACCCAACGCGAGCAAGGGGTTCTTGGCAGTCACGCGCGGACCTCCCGCCCGGTGCTGGTGGCGCGGGTTCTCTTCGTCATGGAGGTGTGGGCGCTCGCTGCGCGAGGAAGGTCGGGGCTCAGCGTGTGGGGAGGGCGCCCGAGAGCATGCGCTCTTGGAGCGCGAACAAATGGAACAAAAGGCTGCTGCTGACGGCGCTCGTGAGACGCACGTCGAGGGTGGGCTCGACGTGCTCGGCCGGGACGACGAGCTCGAGCTCTTGCCACTGATCCGACGGCGTGAGCTCGAGCTCACCGAGGCTCTTTCCGTTCACTTCGACGCGCACGACCGAACGCTGCGCTGGCGCCGCGCGCAGCAAGAGGCGCGCGGCCTTTCCCGGCTCGAAGCCCACCAACTGAAAGGTGCCTCCTTGGTCGGGAGCGAAGAGGCGCCCCGCGTCCCACAGCGCGCGTCGACCGTTCCGGGGATCCTCGAGCATTTTCATGTCCACGTAGGCCGCGTTCGGGTGACTGAAGACGAGCTCGTGGGCTCGTTCGCTGAGCACGTCCGCGAAATCGAGCGAATCGACGAGTCGCTCGGTGTCCTGGGCGCCGAACGGCTCGTTGGAGTGTTCGAGGGCGCTCCAATCGGCGCGGTAGACGACCTTGCTGGCGCCGCCGCAGATGACGTTGCCGCGCACGGGTACTTCCGTGAGACGGCGACCGAACCAGAGCGGGAAATTGCCCCACCAAGACGGATAGATGGCCATCAAATCAGGGCGCGCCGACGGGGGGAGCCGCTCGATGAGCTCGAGGCCGGCGCCGCCTCCCAAGCGGCTGGCGCTCGCGAACGGCAAGCCGGCGTAAGCGCCCAAGCCAATCAGGTCGACCGCAGGCAGGTCCGAAATGTACGGAATCGCTCCGGCGTCACCGACGAGCACGCGCTTGCTCCGCGGTTCGATTTTGTCGCGCACCAGCCAGCCCGTGGTGACGTGCTGCTCGAAGATGTTGCGCGACGCGCGTCCGAAGAACCAGACCTGCTCGCGGAAGCGCGGCTCCTGGTGGAACGCGAAGAGCCCGAGGAGCGCGACGGCCGGCACGACGACTGAGCCGCGGAGCAGACGCCGTCCTCCTTCTTTGGCCAACGCGAAATGCAGCAGGCCGCCGAAGCCGAGGCTCGCAGCGAGTAAGAGCCAAGCGACCGCCGGCATCGTGTAGCGCTCGTTCTGCCAACGAACTTGTCCGTTGAGGGCTACGGTGAGGACCCAGAGCAGCGCGGCGGCCCACAAAATGGCGCCGTAGCGACGAGTCTGCCGAAACGCGAGCGAGCACGCGGCGAACACCCAAACGATCCAGCCCGTCCAGGGTACGTTGCCGAAGTGATAGTGAGTGACCCGAAGCACCTGATACTTCAGGTGAAAGACCCAGGCATCCCACACCTCTCGAGCGCTCAGGTAGGGGTGATGCATCTCGAGCTTGACGAGGGCACCGGCCGCCGTGGAGCTGCCGGTGAGGACGTGGTTGGCGACGGAGTGACCAATGATCACCAGCGCCCCCGGCGTGCCCGTCAAAATGAGCGTGAGTAGCCCGCCGCGGAGGCCGCTCGAGCGAAAAACGGCCCAAGCGGCGCTGATCCCGAGCACGGCAATGAGCGATGCGGCCTCTGGCCGGGTGGCAACGACGAGCAGGCCCGCGAGCCCGAGCCCCAAAGCGTGGCCGCGCGTTGCACGGCGCTCGCGGGCTGCGAGAACGAGAACGTCCCACGCAATGAGCAGAAGACCCCACAGCGCCAAAAACAGCGCGACCTCCATGCCGCTGAACAGTGACCACGAGAGCGCGCCAATCCCCAAGAGCGCGACGGGCGCACCGTACGAGGCCCACCACGGCAGCTCGCGAAACATGCGTCGGGCTGCCAGCAACGTAGCGAAGACGCTGACGCAGGCGACGACGCCTGCCCACACCATCAGATCCAGCCCGCGGAAGCTCGCCAGGTAGCCGAGAGCCAAGACGAACGGGTAGAGGAGGCTGGTGTTTCCGCTGGAGTAGCCGTTCCCCTCGGACCACTGGAAGGGGTAGCCGCGAGCCGTGGCGCGAGCGAAGTCGAAATGAATGAAGACGTCGTCGAGCGGTGCGGACCAGGGGCCCAATTTGCCGGCGCGCGCAATGGAATCGAACTCTTGCGGACTGCGCCAGAGCACGACCTCCAGCGTTTGCTGCCTGAGGGAGGAGTAGAACGCGCAGGCGACGAGGAGCGTCAGCGCGCCTGCCCAAAGCGCGTAAAGGCGCGGCTCGACGCGTGGCCAATTTTGCACGAGGGCCGAACGAAGGCTCTGGACACGCGTCCGGGCTCTGGAGGCGGGGCTCGGGGTACGCGTGGCGTCCATGGCGCGGCGATATATAGAGCGAAACCGCCGAGCTTCGGAGCCCCGAGGGCGAATTTGGCTCGCCGAGCCGTCTTGGGGTGCTCGTGGTGCGGCAGGGGCGGTCGCCGCCGGAGCCCCCGCGTCCTCTGAGCCATTCGCCCGAGGTGGGTTGCGGGACTCCGCCGGGGTCGGTACTCAATCGTTCGGGGCTGGGGATGCGTTTTCGGGTCGAAGTCACGCCTTTGGGAGGCGAAGGGACGGCGAGCGAGAGTTTCGTCGAGGCGGAGCAATGGCGAAGCGCGCTGGCGCGGGTGCGGGCGCTTCGGGGCGAAGGCGGAGACGAACGGTCGCTCTCGGTGGAAGTGCTGGACGCGGGGTATCGTGTGGTCGATACGGCGCGCATGCTGCGTTACGTCGTCGAGGCCGGCGCTCGGGTCGAAGGCGCGCCTCCACCGCGCTTCGACGTGCTCTTGGCGAAAGGTTCGGAGCCGACGGAAGCGATGCCGCTCACGTATCGCGAGCGCGCCGTACGCCTGGCGGGGCCGCCCTCACGGGAGGCCGTGCAAGACTTGCTCGAAAGCCTTCTGGATCACGTGCGCGTCGAGCTTGCATCGCACCCCTTCGGCAAGGTCATCGAGCTGGGCGTGTTCGCCGAGCACGCCGTCCACGCCGAGCAGCCTCTCGGCACCCTCAGCTTCAAGGACTGGCGCGGCGGACTGGCCGAGCTGTGGCTCTCGGATGCGCTCGTGTCCCGCTCGAACGAGACGCGCTCGGGGAGGCCACAATCGGAGCCGCCGCGCTCGTCGTCTCCCCCGTCGTCGCTACCGCCTTCGTCGCCGCGCACAATTCCGCCGTCGTCGCTACCGCCTTCGTCGCCGACTCCATCGACTGCGCCGCACTCCGTCCCTCCCGCGTCGTCGCAGTCCGTTGCTCCCGCGTCGTCGCGTTCGTCGTCAGCGCCGGTCTCGTCACCGTCTCCGTCCTCGTCGCCGCGTGGAGCGTCCTCGGAGCGCCCCACTCTGCTCTCCCGCGCCTCCACATGGCCCCGTCAGAGCACACCGCCGCAGAGCGCGCCGCCGCAGAGCTCGCCGCCGCAGAGCTCGCCGCGCCCAGCGACACCGCCGCAGAGCACGCCGCCGCAGAGCTCGCAGCGGCGCCCCAACGAGGACCTCATCACCGACTTGTTCGATGGAATGCACGCACTCGACTTCGTGCCCGACGTGATGAACGGAGTGGCGTTCGTCCTCGAAGTTTTGGAACGAATGCTGCCCAGTCGCATCAGCGCGGTGCACGTGTACGACTCGACCCGGCGCTCGTACGTGCTCGTCGGCGCGCGGGGTCTAGGCGAAAGCGTCATTGGCTCGAAGCTTCCGGAAACGGACGCCTTCTTTCGGTGGCTGCGCAGCAATGGACGGACGCGTCGCCTCGAGGGGGCCCAGGTGGGCCTGTCGGTGGTGCGCGGTCACCTGCGTGTTTCGCCGCCGAAGCGCCTCATGGCGGCGCCCATTCACTTCGCCGGACGCGACCTCGGCGTCGTGGAGCTGGGCGACCCACAAGGCAGCGCTCCGTACTCGGAGCACGAGGCCGCTGCGCTCGACTACATCGCCGAGAGGTTGGGCGGCTTTCTGGCGGCGCGCCCGTTCGTGCTCGACGACAAGCTGATCGCCGCGGCCCAAGGCCGAGCTGGCGAGCGGCGCTCTGGCATCTAGTCCACTCGGGGCCCGAGGGGCTCAGCCTCGGGCGCGCCCGGGAGTTGGAGCGATTGCTCCGGACTCCAGAGCGATCCAGGGGCTCTGGAGTCTCGGGGGTGCGCGCGGAATGCGCGCTCGATGTGCGTGGGTTTCGCTGTAAGGTGCGCCCGTCATGGGCGTTTCCCGCACCAGACTCCTGACTTTCCTTTTGGTGCCGGCGGTGATCACCGCGGTGCTGGTGCTCACGGGCGTCATGTTCCGCTCGAGCTTTCAGCTCGAGCAGCTCCGGGAGCGCTCGGTCGTGGAGGCGACGCTGCTCCTCGCGACCGAAAAGGCGGATCGGCTCGACAAGCGCATCATCGAGCAGGACAACGCCGTCGCTAGCTTGGTGGACCCTTCGCGACGAGAGACGTTCGCCAGAGACTGGCTCAGCGTTGCGCCCATTCAAACGCCCACGGTCCGCGCCGTGCTCATGGTGGACCTGAGCAGCCCGTCACGGGAAATCACGGGTTACGCGTCGCGCGCCCCGGGGCCCGACGACGACCGGTTTCGGCGGCTCCTCGTCTATCGCATTCTGGACGATCTCAAGCTTGGCGGCTCCTCTCCGGAGGAGCTGCGTCACCTGCATGCCACCTACCAAGGCGAGAGCTACCTCATCAGCCATTGGGAGCAGAGCGAGAGGGACCGGCGCGTTCTGATGGTGGCGTGGCACGACGTGCCGCGCATCGTGCACGAGGTGTTTCCGCAGCTCTACGCGCACGAGGGCAACCCGAGCCGCGTGAACATCGTGGACGCCGACGGACGCATCGTGTTCGGTCCTCCGCTCAGCCGCGGCGCGCTGACGCTCGGGCGTCAGTTCGCCACCACCTTGTACAAGTGGCGCCTCAACGTGAGCATGGTGGCGGCGGAGGAGCTCGCGGAGGCTTTTCAGCGGAGGCGCGTGCTCGAAATGGTGCTGGTCGGCATGTCGAGCCTCGTGGTCATCGCGGGTCTCATCGTCATTACGTTGGCGGCCGCGCACGAGCGCAAGCTCGCCAACTTGAAGAGCGACTTCGTGGCCAACGTGTCGCACGAGCTGAAGACTCCGCTCGCGCTCGTGCGAATGTTCGGGGAGCTCTTGCAGAGCGGCCGCGTGGAGAGCGACGAAAAGCGGCGTCAGTACCTGAACATCATCGTCAGCGAGAGCGATCGTCTGGCGGCCTTGATCGAGAACGTCTTGGACTTTGCGCGCCTCGAGCGCGGCAAGAGCGCGTACGAGTTTCAAGAAGGACGCATCGCGGACGTGGTGCACCGCGCGGTGGAAGTGTGCCGCGTGCGCACCGAGAACCGCGGTGTGCCGCTCCTGGTGGACTTGCCCCCGGATCTTCCGCTCGCGCTCCTGGACGAACGCGCTCTCGAGATCGCGCTCATCAACCTCATCGACAACGCGCTCAAGTACGCGCCTGGCTCGCCCGTCGTGCGCGTCGCCGTTGTGGTGCGCGGTGACCACCTGGAGGTGTCCGTGAGCGACCAAGGGCCGGGCATCGCGGACGACGAGCGCAAGCGCATCTTCGACCGCTTCGAGCGCGGCAAGCAGGCGGCGCAGAGCGGCATGCGCGGCAGCGGCATCGGCCTCGCGCTGGTGAGCCAGATCGCCGAGGCACACGGCGGCGCCGCGTGGGTCGAGCCGGTGCGCCCGCACGGGGCGCGTTTTGCGTTCAGCGTGCGCGTGAGCGGTCCGCGGCGCTGAGCGCGCTGGGGCCCACGGAGCGCCGCTCCGAGTCAGTCCACTTCGCCGTCGTCGCTCGCACGCTGAGAGCGCAAGAGCTCTTCGTCGGTCAAGAAGACGGAGGAGCCCGACTTGGCTACGGCGGGGGCTCCCGCGGGCGGAGCCTTGGCGGGCGGTGGCGTTTGCGCGGCGGGTTTCGCGGCGACGGTCGGCGCTGCGAGGTGGGGCTCGAGCTCGTACGAGTCGCCCTCGTCCGCCAGGTTTCCGACGTCCGGCTCGGGCGGAGCCGCCGCTACGTTCGTTGCGGCGGCGATGGGCTCGGCGGCAAGCTCGGAGGGAAGCGGAATCGCGTCCAAAAGCACGTCGTACTTGGCCTTCACTTCGGCGAAGGGGCCGCGCTGGGAGGGCGGGAGCACACGCATGCCGTCCAAGTTCAGCGTTTCGGCGTCGAAGAACTCGCCGTTGCGCTTGGCGGTGAAGTGCAGGTGCGGTCCGGTGGAACGGCCCGTCGAGCCCACGTAACCGAGCAGCTGCATCCGTTTCACCTTGTCGCCCACTTTGAGGTGTTCGGCGAAGCGCGACATGTGGGCGTAGCCGGTTTCGATGCCGCCCGGGTGCTGCACCTTCACGAGGTTGCCGCTCGGGCCTCCGTCGCCAATGAAGGTGACGACGCCGGGCGACGAGGCGCCGATGGGCGTGCCAGTCGGCGCGCCGAAGTCCGTGCCCGTATGCGGCATGGGTTTTTTCAAGACCGGGTGCAGGCGCTTGGGGTTGAACTTCGAGGTGACGGGCGCGCCGGGCACGGGGTGGCGCCAGCCACCCTCGTAAGGCGCGCGGCCGTCTTGGTCGAAGTAACCGCGGTCGGTGGCGTGGTCGTAGTAGTAGACGCGAAGCGGCTTATCGCCCTTCTTCAGCACCTCGACGGCCTCGATTCCGGCGTAGCGCGAGAACTCGCCGAGCACGGTGACTTCTTGCACCACGACGCGCACGCGGTCGCCACGCTCGAGCTCGCCGAGGGTCATGTGACCGGTGAGCGCTTTGGTGAGCACTTCGTCCAGCTTGCCTTCGAGCCCGCCTGCGCGCGCCGAAGCCTCGAACGAGCGCCCGTCATGCACGAAGGCGCGACGCACCTGGTTGCGGCCCACCTTCAGGTCGAGTTTTTTGCCTTCGAGCGTCGCGCCGTCACGTGAGCCCGCCTGGTACACTTCTTCTTTGGAAGGGATGAACTCGAAGGCATAGAGCTTTCCCGTGCGCCGCTCGATGAGCGCTTGAAACTCGTCGGACGGCTTGCAGCGGTTCAGCTCCACGACGCCCTTGAGCGCGTTGTAGGCGCGGTACGCTTGGGACTTTTCGAGGCCGGCGTCTTGAATGGCGCGCAAGAAGGCCTTGGCGCCGACACGTCCGGTGATGATGCGGACCTCGGGGCGGCCCTTTTCGTCGGCGATGCGCCACGGCGCCGGGAGCTTTTGTCGAACCTCGGGCGGCGGAGCCGCGCTCTCTGCGGGGCTCGCTGCGGCGGAGGCCGCGGGCGACGCGCTCGCAGAGGGCGCGGGACGAGACAAATCGACCCGGCTCGCGAGCGCGACGAGGGAGCCCACCGTGGTCAAGCCGAGGAGCGCGCCGAAGAGCGCGATCACGTTCGGCGAAAGCTGGGAGACCCGTCCGAGCGACGCCCCGCGGCCCGTCGGTTCGAGGGCGATGCGGTCGAGCTCCGAGTCGAGCCCGGTGCGGGGGGCGCCGGGCTCGCCGTGAGCGAGCTCGTCGAGCGCGCTAGTCAGGTTCGCCGCGTGGGGCGGCTGGGGCGTGGGCGTGGTGGGAGGCTCCGCCCGCCGGCTCCCCAGGCGTTCGTAGGGGCCCGGCGGGGTTGGGGTTGGAGTGCGCTCCGAGATGCGACGGCTTCCGAAGCGGGGCTCTGGGGGGGCCGTCGTGGGCGCTTCGCGGCCGGCAGCTCGGGCCAGGAGCCTTTGGCGTACGGGGTGTTCACGAGCCGCGAACTCGCGAGCCGGCAGCTCGCGCGCTTCGGACGAAGGACGTGCGCCGGACGAAAGCGTCGACGAAGCCTGTGCGGAGCCTTGTCCCGGTCCCGGCGAAGCGCTTCCACCCACGCCCCAAGGATCGTCGTCGGCGTCCGGATCGACGACGGAGCCCACGAACCGCACGGCGCGAGGAACGGGCGTGCCGTCCACGGAGGGCTCGGATCTCGGTGCGCGGTCGGCTTCTTTCTCGGCGCTCCGAAAGCCGTCGGCTTCCCGCTCGTCGCTCGGTCCGCCGTCGGCTTCCCGCTCGGATCTCGGTGCGCGGTCGGCTTCTTTCTCGGCGCTCCGGGAGCCGTCGGCTTCGAGGCCCTGGTTCGGTGAGCCGTCATCAGCTGCGCTCGCTGGCTGCGGGCTGGGCGAGAGCGGCGCCACGCCGTCCGGCGCGCGCTCCGGAGCGTCCTCGTCGGGCTGCACTGGGGGCGGGGTAGCAGCACCCGCCCGATGGGGCAAGCGAGTGAGACGTAGCCGACCCAGCCGGCCTGGGTCATTCGAGTACGGCTAGCTGGGTACACTCTAGCCAAAACCCGACGCTGTTTGCGGACGGTGGTCCGCCACATCACCTTTGTCGGATGGATGCGCACGTGAAGCAACTCTTGCTTCTGGGGCGGGAGCATTTCCAACGAGGTGACTACGAGCGCGCGGACTACCTCCTCAAACAAGTCGCGGCGCGGGCGGATCAGTTTGCCGACGTGTTCGACATGTTGGGGATGATTGCGCACGCCCGGGGCGACTTCGCGCAGGCGGAACGGCATTTCGCTCGCGCGCTCGAGCTCAACCCTGCGTACACCGAGGCGCGGCTCAACTTGGTGGTGACGTACACCGACTTGGGGAAGTACGACGAAGCCAGTCGGCTGTCGGAAACGTTGGAGCTGCGCTCCGAGGAGGAGCTGGCCCGGGCCAAAATCGCCAACATGCACGCTCACGTTGCAGAAGCTTACGAAGACGCGGGGCTCGTTCGGGAAGCCATCCGGGAGCTCGAGAAGGCCACGGAGCTCGGCCCTCATTTCGCCGACTTACGGCTTCGCTTGGCGAAGCTCTTGCGCGGGGTGGGAGACGCCGAGGGCGCAGCGCGCGAGCTCCGGCGCGCCATCGAGTCCAACCCGCGGTACGTGAGCGCGTACTTGGAGCTCGCGGTCTTGCATTTGAGCCTCGGGCAAAGGCACGAAGCGCTCGAAGCGCTCGAGCCCGTGCGGCGGCTGGAGCCCGAAAACCGTCGCGCGACCGTCTATCGGCGCGCCGCCGAGCAAACCGCCCCCACGTCGTGACTCTGGGCAGCGCGTTCTGGGCGGCGCGTTCTGGGCAGCGCGTTCTGGGCAGCGCGTCGTGGTGCGGCTACGTGGATGGCGCGAGCAGAGCGGTGAGCAGCGTGTGATCGCTTTCTGCCGTCCAATCTTCGAGCGGCCCGACTGCGGCATCGAAGACGTGCGCGAACGCCTGTCGTGCGCGGTCCGCCGTGTCTCGGACGCTGGGTGCGGCGCCCGAGAGACGAGCCACGCTCGCGACTCCGTGCTCACGGATGCCGCAGGGCACGATGAGGCCGAAGAGCGAGAGATCCGTGGTGAGGTTGAGCGCGAAGCCGTGCATCGTCACCCACCGTGAAATTTTGACGCCGATGGCGCCCAGCTTGACCGGCGTGACCGCCTCGTGGGGATCCCAATGCTCGGGGCGCGCGGCGTCCGCCCAGAGCCCCACGTAGGCCTCCAGCAGGCCGGAAGAAATGCCGTGCTCGGCGCACAGGCGGCGCATGACCTCCGTCAGGTCGCGCACGTAGCGGCGCACGTCCTTGCGGTCGGGCTCGAGACTCAAGATGGGGTAGGCGACGAGCTGACCGGGCGCGTGAAGAGTCACGTCCCCGCCGCGTGCGGTCGAAAACGTCGCGACGCCGAGCGCCGCGAGCAGCTCGGGTGACCCGAGCAAATGTGCCGCGTCGGCGCCGCGCCCCTCCGTGATGACGGGCGAGTGCTCGAGGAAGAGGAGAGTGTCGCCGACGGCGCCGCGACGCCGAGCGTCGTGCAGCGCTTCTTGTAGCTCGAGGAGGGGGCCGTACGGCCTTTGGCCGAGCCAAACGGCGCGGAAGGTTCGACGTTCGTTCATCGTGCGCGACGTGAGCTCGCGTGGGGTGCGACGCGACGCACGACTAGCACGACTTGGGACGCTTTGCCGTAGTGCGGGAGCACCGTGCGGAGACGAGCTGGGCTGCCCCCGCGAAAATTGCGGCTCGTCGTGATTCGGGAGCCCGTGATTCGGGGAGCGGCTTGCCTTCGGCGCGCAGCGCTTCGTTGACGTTCGTTTCGGGGAACGCGCGGGTGCGTTGGGGGCGCGCTCGCCGCTATTCGGGGAGCGGTTTGCCTTCGGCGCGCAGCGCTTCTCGCAGCTCGTCGATGTTCGTGGTGAAGATGCCGGCGACGTCCGGATCGAACTGCGAGCCCGTGCAGCGTTCGATTTCGTTCACGGTTACTTCGTGCGGCAGCGCGCGCCGGTAAGCGCGATCGCTCGTCATGGCGTCGTACGTATCGGCAACGGAAATGATGCGCGCGATGAGCGGAATGTCCTGCCCCGCCAAGCCCAGCGGATAGCCGCGCCCGTCCCAGCGTTCGTGGTGGAGATGAACGCCGGGAATGACCGGCTGAAGGAACTTGATGGGGTCGAGGATTTCCTTGCCGTGCGTCGGGTGCTGCTGAAAGATTTGGTACTCGTCGTGCGTGAGCTTGCCTGGTTTGTTCAGGTTCATCACGCAGCCGATTTTGCCGATGTCGTGCATGAGCGCGGAGTGCCGCACGATTTCGACCTGATCTTCGGAGAGCCCCAGCCAGCGCGCGAGCGCCACGGCGTATCCCGCCACGCGCTCGGAGTGGCCGGCGGTGTAGCGGTCCATCTTGTCGATGGTGTTGGCCAGGCTCTGGATGGTTTGCTGAAACGTTGCCTGCAGGTCTTCGTACAGGCGCGCGTTTTCTATGGCGGCCGCAGCGCGTGAGGCGATGATGCTGAGCAGCTTGCGCTGCCCCTCGTCGAAGCGTTTGCTCGGCGTGAGCGAGCTCACCGCGAGCCAGCCAATCAGACGGTCGCGCATGCGCAGCGGTACCGCGGCGAGGCTCGTCAGCGGGCGCGCCGGCTGCTCGGCAAAGAGCGCCCGCGCACGCTCGCCGTGCTCGAGAATGGGCTCGCCGGACGCCATGCGGCGCCTCACTGCTTCGGCGTCCAAGACGCCCAAGTTTTCCGAGGCGTCGAACACGGCGGCGCGCGCCACGTCGCGCGGCACGAAGCCGCCCTCGCCGTTTTCGAGCCAGGTGAAGACGGCGTCCGCGCGCACTTCGCACAGGCTCGAGTCCACGACCGTGGCCATGACCTCGTCCAAGCTGAGGCTGGCAGTGATGGCCTCGCTCACCTTGTAGAGAGAGAGTGCTTCGCGCAGGCGCAGATTTTCTGCGGCGAGGCGTCGCTTTTCGAGGCCACGCTGCACGATGTGGACGATTTCCTCCACCTTGAACGGCTTCAAGATGTAGTCGTACGCCCCGCGCTTCATGGCATCGATGGCGGTTTCCACCGTGCCGAAGCCCGTCATGATGACGGTCAAAGTGTCCGGGTGAACCCGCGAAACCTCCTGCAGGAGGTCGAGACCGCCCATACGAGGCATCTTCAGGTCACTGATGACCATGTCGTAGCTCGCGCGCGACAGCTCTTGGACAGCGCTAGCGCCGTCTTCGGCGGTACGAACGATGTAGCCCTCCATGCCGAGGAAGTCCGCGAGGATGTCTCGGATGAACTTCTCGTCGTCCACGACCAGGACGCGAGGTTTGTCGATGGAGAGCTCCTTCATGGGGAAGTGGCTGGTCGGAAGGGTGCGGCCGCCTTCTCCTTTATGGACGAAGGTGGGGCGTAGGGACAGCTCCTCATGGCGAAGATTGGCCGCTTGGTCAGCCGCGCTGGCCGAGAAGTCCGCCCATGGCGCGGCGCGGCGGTTTGGGGTCGTGTTCGCGCAAATAGCGCAGATTCAGGCCGTTGACGGCGGCGTGAGCGAGGATGGGACCCAAGAGGGAGCCCGTGAGCTGAAAAAGGGCGCCGAGCAAGAGGCCCATGACGGCTGCCCACACCATCCACGTGAAGCGCGCGCGTCCGGGCAACTGATGGGCCACCCCGAAGAGGAGCGCCTGCAGCCAAAGGCCCAGCGCCGGCTGCAGGACCGCGCGGAAGAGCAGCTCTTCACCGAGCGAGCTGAGCACGGCGACCACGCAGATCCCGGTGGTGGACATGTCCCGTGCCACCGGCCGGAGCTCGTCGTGAAGACGGCGAGCCCAGTCGAACCGCGCGACGAGTGGTCGCGTCGCGAGCGCGAGCCCGAGCCCCAGCGTCAATCCAAGCAGGGAACTGTACGCATGTGCAGCCCAGGGGCTGAGATCGAGCCACGCATCCGGGAGCGTGAAGGGGTTACCGCGCCACGCGATGGCGACGCCACCTGCGACCGCGCATAAAAACGCGTAGATCGCGGCGAGTCTGCCCCAGCGAGCCATTTCACCGACTATGGCACGAGCGCTCGGACACCGCGAGGCGCGCCGCGCCCGGGCGCGGGGGGGTGAGGCGCGCGCGCCTGAGCCAGGGACTCTCAGGGGCGAAGGCGAGCGCGTGGAACCGTCGGGAGCGCCCGGGCGCGCGAGAAGCTCTGGGGCGATGGCCCGCCGCCCGAATCGTCTTGATGCGTGGCGTGCCGAGAAGTGGCGGACCTTTTTGGCGGGGTGGCTCGATTTGAGCCGATCACCGCTCTAGAGTCGCAAGCCGTGGAAGGGACGACGGGGGCACGGCGCGAGCTGCCGCGCGGCGACGATGCGCGAGTCGTGGCGCTGTACGAGTCGTGCACGGACTTGGTGCAGTCGGCTGTGCGGCACTTCAAGGCCGTGGGAAGCGCGGGAGGCGACACGGCTGAGCTGGACGCGCTCGGGCGAGAAGGTTTGCTCGACGCGGCGCGCCGGTTCGATCCAGAGCGCGGCGTGAGCTTTCGTACCTTCGCGTACTACCGCGTGCGCGGCGCCATGCTCGATGGCCTGCGAAAAATGGGCAACTGGTCGCGTCGGGGGCACGCACGCGTGGCGCTGCTCCAGGCCGCGAACAGCACGTCCGAGGGCGCTTGCGAAGACCTGGCGCGTCCCGACATCGAACCGGCGCGCGCAGCCGAGCTCTTGCGCGCGCACATGGCTTCGGTGGCCACGGCGATGGCGCTCGGTGTGTTCGCTTCGCGAGCGACCGAGGGCGGCAGCATCATCGCCGCGGATCGCGGGCCCGATCCGGAAACCGAGTACGCGACGGCCGAGCTCGGCTCGCTCTTGCGCGCCTCGGTGGCCGAGCTGCCGCCCCCCGAGGACCAAATCATCCAGAGGCACTACTTCGAGGGCGAGAGCCTCGAGGTGGTCGGGGCTTCGCTCGGCTTGAGCAAGTCGTGGGCGAGCCGCCTTCACACGCGCGCCATTCGCCGCCTCACGCAGCGCCTGCAAAAATCGGCGCGCTAGGAGCGAGCGAGGGTGTCTGGCGTCTTTCATCGTGCGGGAGCACGGCGCCGGGGGGCATCGTGTTTTGCGTGATGGCTCGCGTCTCGGGGACGCGGTAGCGCGGAGCGGGTCGGCGGCTTAGGCTTCGCCGCCCATGGTCGCCGTTGCATCTTCCGGCGCGCGCGAGCGCGTGCTCGTCGCCATGAGCGGTGGCGTCGATTCGTCGGTCGCCGCGGCGCGGCTCATGGCCGAGGGCTTCGACGTCGTCGGCGTCACCTTGCACTTGTGGGACTACCCCGACGACGGGTCGGTCAAGGGGCGCTGCTGCGCTCCCGAGGACGTGCACGACGCGCGGCGTGTGGCCGACGTGCTCGGTTTTCCGCACTACGCCTTCGACCGCCGAGAGCTCTTCGAGCGAGAGGTGGTGGCGCCGTTCGTGGAGTCGTACTTGGCTGGAGAAACGCCCAGCCCGTGCGTGCGTTGCAACCGCGGCGTGAAAATGCGCGAGCTCTTGCACCTGGCGGACCGACTCGGGGCGCGCCACGTGGCGACGGGGCACTACGTGCGCGTGCTCCAAGGCTCGGGCGGGCTCGAGCTCCACCGCGCGCGCGATCTCGCGAAGGACCAAAGCTACTTTCTGCACATGCTTTCGGACGCGGTGCTCGCCCGACTCGTGTTCCCGCTGGGAGAGCTCGACAAGCCGGCCGTACGCGCCGAGGCGCTGCGTTTGGGATTGCCCGGAGCCGCCAAGGGCGAAAGTCAGGAGCTCTGTTTCGTGCCGACGGGTCGTTACGACGAGCTCGTGGAGACACGCGCCAAGACGCGCGTACGACCTGGACCCATCGTAGGGCCGGATGGCTCGGTCGTAGGCGAGCACGGCGGAGTTCACCGCTTTACGGTGGGGCAGCGGAGAAATCTCGGGGTGGCCGTGGGCAGTCGCGCCTACGTGGTCGACATCGACGTGGAGAGCGGCGCCGTGCGGCTCGGCGAGCGCAGCGAGCTTTCTTGCTCGGAGGCGCTCGTGGGCGAGCTCAGCCTTCGCGATCGTGTGAATCTGCCGTTCGTGTCGGACGTGGCGGTTCGGTACCGGGGACGCACCGTGCGGGCAGAGGTGGTGGCGGCGGAAAGCGCCGCGGGCGGCGGCGCGCCGAGCCACGCCGTCGTGCGCTTTCACGAACCGATCCACGCGGTGGTTCCCGGACAGTTCGCGGTGTTTTACGATGGAGACCGCGTGCTTGGAGGCGGCGTGATTCAGAAGGCGTTCCCCAGCGTTTCGGCTTCGGCTTCGGCTTCGGCTTCGGCTTCGGCGAGCGTCACCGGAGCGGCGCCATCCGTGAGCACATCACCGAGCGGCGCGCCTTCCGCGGAGGACGTTTCGTGACACGTCACGCGCTCTTCTCGGCTCGCACGCCCGGCAGCCGCGCCAGCGCCGCGCTCGTCGTGCTCGGCGCAGTCGCCCTCGGCGGCTGCACCACGGGCGAAGGCTCCGGGGACGTCAAAAGCGATCGGCTCTTCATCCAAAATTGCGCGAACGGCCCGTTCGATTTGCAGCCCGACTTCTTCGCTTCGGATCCGTTCGATGACACGCAAACCATCCGCATTCAGCGCGGCGACCGCTACGCCGAGGTGTCGGACGGTGTGAGCATTCTGGTCAACGGTGTGGAGGCCATCCGCGGCGACGACGGAGGAGAGGGCATGCTCGGTCAGGACATCGCCGTCGGCTTGCCCCGCGGTGTGAGCCCACCCGGCGTGCCGGTGGTGTTCAATCCCAATCCGCCGCCCGTCAGCATTGCGCTCTACTTGAACGACAGCTGCCACGCGCAGAACGTCACCATCTACGCCATCGACGGCACCATTCGTTTCACGTCGCTTTTCAGCGGGGACGTCAACGAAAAGGACGCGGACGCGCGCCTCACGGAAGGCGAGTTCGAGGCCACCTTCGCCGACCCGCGGGATCTCGTCCCGGACGATCCGCCGGATCCGGACTTGGTCAGCCTCGTGACGGGTAGCTTCCGCTTTTTCTTCCAGCGTGGTCAGCCCGCGCAGCCCTTCCCCTGAGCGTGAGCTTCATGCGCACCCCTGTTGACGACCGGTTGCTCGAGGAAGTGCGGCGTTTCAAGCTGCGCTTCACTTGCGAGCACTGCGCGCACTTCGATCCCAGCGGCGCATGCGCCGAGGGGTACCCCGCGGACGAGCACCGCGACTCTTCGTTGCACGGTCGCGACTCGCTCGTGTTCTGCAAGTCGTTCGAGGCGCGCTGAAATGGCGCGCTCCCATCCGCCCACGCTGCTGCGTCTCGTCGAGCGTTGCCTGACGACGGAGTGCGGGCTCGCGCCGGGCGATGGGCTCTTGCTGGGGGTGTCGGGTGGGCCGGACTCCATGGCGCTCTTGGACGTCCTCGGGCGCCTCGCGCCGCGGCTCCGCTTCTCGCTCTTTGCGTGTGGGGTCGACCACGGATTGCGCAGCGCGGCAGGTGCCGAGCTCTCCTTGGCTGAAGCGCACGCTTGTAGCCTGGGCGTGCCCTTTTTTCGCGAGGCGGTCGTCGTCGATGGCACGCGGAACGTCCAAGCCGGTGCGCGCGCGGCGCGCTACGCGGCGCTGCGCCACGTGGCCGCGTCGGTGTCGGCGCGTTTCGTCGTGACGGCTCATCACGCCGACGACCGAGCGGAAACAGTGCTCCTCCGGCTCTTGCGCGGCGCGGGGCCGCGCGGGCTGGCGGTGCTCGAGCCGCGCTCGGGCGATCTCTTGCGTCCCATGATCCACGCGAGGCGCGCGGACGTGCGCGCGCACCTCGAGCGGCACCGCGTGGCGTTCGCCGAGGATCCGTCGAACTCGGACGAGCGTTTCTTGAGGACGCGCGTCCGCCACGAGCTGATTCCCCTCCTGAAGTCACTCTCTCCGGAAATCGTGACCCATCTGGTGACCCTCGCCGAGCAGCTCTCCGCGTGGAACGAGGACGAGGGCGTTTCCGTCGCCACGGCGCGGGACGCATCGGGCGAGACGATTCCGCTCAATCGGGAACAAGCCGCCCAGGTGCGCCACGCGCGCGCAAAGGCCAGCAAAGGCAACGGCGCGCGCCTGTGTGTGCCTCTGACGGGCGGACGCGACCTCGTGCTCGATCCGAGAACCGGCGCAGCCGTCGTCCTTGCCGGCGCTCGCCCGCCCTCATCGCGCCCGGGGACCCGTGGACTCAAAAACCCGCCCCGAAGTGGCTGACCCTCGCGGAGGTGGACGCTCGAAAAGCTCGCGGGTCCACCGGCTCCCAGCTGAAGTTCCCACGAATTGTCCCCGTTACTGTGAGGTCAATCGACGGACCCGGACCACGATGGCATATTCGAAACCAAAGCCGGGCCGGGCGCGTTCACCCGGAGCGAGTCTTTCCATTTGAGGTCCAACGTGAAGCAGCCGCAAAAGACCCTTCTCCTTTGGGTCGTCGTCATCGTCGCCTTGCTCGCCGTCTGGCAGCTGCTCGGTCCCGCTGGGCCGCAGCGTCAGCTCATGCCCTACAGCGAGTTCATCGAGCTCGTGAGGGCGCCCAAGACGCAAAGGCATGTCTCGAAGGTCGACATCAAAGATCGCGACTACTCGTTCGTGATCCTGGATCCGAGCGGCAAGCAGGAGAACGGCGCCACCGTCGGTCCCGTCGACGCCGATCCGAAGGACCTCATCGACAGCGGAGTGAAGGTCAACTTCGCCAAGGATGAAGGCGGCGCGTTCTGGATGAGCGCGCTCACCATCATGCTGCCGATGATCTTCCTCTTGGTCATGTTCTACCTGTTCATGCGGCAGCTGCAGGCAGGTGGCGGCAAGGCCATGAGCTTCGGCAAGAGCCGCGCGCGCCTCCTGAACGAGTCGCAGAACAAGATCACGTTCGCGAACGTGGCTGGCATCGACGAGGCCAAGGACGAGGTCGAAGAGATCATCGCCTTCCTCAAGGACCCGAAAAAGTTCCAGCGCCTCGGCGGTCGTATCCCCAAGGGCGTGCTCATGATGGGCCCACCCGGCACGGGCAAAACGCTGCTGGCGCGCGCTATCGCCGGTGAGGCGGGCGTGCCGTTCTTCAGCATCTCCGGCTCGGACTTCGTCGAAATGTTCGTCGGCGTCGGCGCGAGCCGGGTGCGTGACTTGTTCGAGCAGGGCAAGAAGCACGCGCCGTGCATCATCTTCATCGACGAGATCGACGCCGTAGGTCGTCACCGCGGCGCAGGGCTCGGCGGTGGTCACGACGAGCGCGAGCAAACGCTGAACCAGCTGCTCGTGGAAATGGACGGCTTCGAGTCCAACGAGGGCGTCATCATCATCGCCGCCACCAACCGGCCGGACGTGCTCGACCCGGCCATTTTGCGGCCCGGTCGTTTCGACCGCCGCATCACGGTGCCGCGTCCGGACATTCGTGGTCGTGAAGGCATCCTGGCCGTCCACACCAAGAAGGTGCCGATGGGCGACGACGTGGATCTCAACACACTAGCGGCGGGCACCCCCGGCTTCGTCGGCGCGGACTTGGAGAACCTCGTGAACGAGGCGGCCCTCCTCGCCGCGCGTCAGGACAAGGAGGCCGTCACCATGGCGGACTTCGAGCTGGCCAAGGACAAGGTGCTCATGGGCACCGAGCGTCGCAGCATGGTCATGGGTGAGCTGGAGCGTCGCACCAGCGCCTGGCACGAAGCCGGCCACACCATCGTGGGCAAGCTCGTGGAGGGCAACGACTCCGTGCACAAGGTGTCCATCATCCCGCGCGGCGCCGCGCTCGGCGTCACCATGTTCTTGCCGACCGAGGACCGCCACCTGATGACGCGCAAGCAGACCTTGGCGCGCATCTCGATGGCGCTCGGTGGTCGCGTCGCCGAGGAAGAAGTGTTCGGAGAAATCACGACGGGCGCTTCGGACGACATCAAGCGCGCGACGCGGCTCGCCCACGCCATGGTGTGTGAGCTCGGCATGAGCCAGAAGATGGGTCCCATCGCCTACGGCGAAAACGAGGAAAGCGTGTTCCTCGGCCGCGAAATGTCGCAACGTCGCCAGGACTACTCCGAGGCCACGTCGCGTGAAATCGACCAAGAGGTGCGTCGCATCATCGACGAGCAGCTCGAGGTGGCGCGGCGCGTAGTGCGCGAAAACCGGGACAAGCTGGATCGCTTGGCCACGGCGCTGCTCGAGCGCGAAACGCTCGACACCGAAGAAATCGACGCCTCCATGGAGGGGCGCGAGCTGCCGCCGCGCAAGCGCGTCATCATCCCGACCTGGGCCTCCAAGAAGGAGCAGGCAGGAGAAAAGCGCTCTCCGAGCCTGTTCGGCGCGCCCAAGCCGGCCCCGAGCAACTGAGCCTGTCTCACCGCCGAAAAACGCCGCGAGTCTCCGGACCCGCGGCGTTTTTTTTCTAACGGCGCCTCGCCGTGGTCGAGCCGTCGTCGGCGCCGAATCTTTTTAACAAGGGCGGCGTCGGTGGCTACCAAGGGGTGTGGGCTTCAGGTCAATCGGCGTAAAGGCAGTGCTGCCCTGGTTTTTGGGGACTGCGGCTGCCTTTGCACAAGCGGGCGGCGAAGCTTCGAGCACGACGGCGCCCGAAGCGTGGGGCCCGAGCGGCGCCGGAGCGGGCCAGACAGGCGCGGGGACTTCAGGGCCCCAAGCCGTGGTCTCCCGCGGGGTCATCGTGGTGGCTTTGCGCGGAGACGAGCTGCCGCGCGAGCCCCTGCGCGGCGGACTCGGTGAGGAGCTTTCTGCACCGATCGTGTTCGAGTCCGAAGTGCCGCCAGGGGACGTGCGAGGGGTTCTCACCATCCACTACGCGCGCGCGCGCCAAGAGCTTGCGGTGACCTGGGACGCCGCAGGGCGCACCGTGAGTCGGGTGATCACGGCGCCCGAGGACCCAGCGGACGTGGTGACGGACAGCGTGCTGCTCGCCGGGAATCTTGCGCGAAGTCCGGTGGACGAGCTTGGTCGCCGCGTCGCTGCAACCGAGCTTCTGCTCGCGAGCCACTGCGAATAACGCGTGCCGTCATCCGCATCCTCTTCGAGCGCCCGAGGCTAGAAACTCCGTATAAAGCACGCTCACTGAGTGCGCACCGACCGACGACAATTCAGTTTCGAGCCCTCCCTCCGAGCTTCGATCCAGCCCCGGAGCGAAGGTGCTCTGGGATTGAGCATCTCCTCAACAAGCAGGGATCTGGTTTCTCGCCGCCGCGTCGACGGATGTAGTAGCGTCGCCGATCATGTCTTCGAAGTGCTGGCGGGGCGCGCTTCTCTTACTTCTGGTGGGCTGTGGTCCGGAGGATTCCGCTTCGGGCGTCGGTGGCCAGGCGACCGGCGGCGCCGCGACGGGCGGAACGTCGAGCAGTGGGGCGACTGGCGGTGGGGCGACTGGCGGTGGGGCGACTGGCGGTGGAAGCTCGGGCGGCGCCGCGAGTGGCAGCGGCGGCGGCACGGGGGCGAACGGGGAGGCGTTGAAGCGGGGTCAAGTGGCCGTACTGCGGGTCCGTGACGAGGTGAGGCTCAGCGCGACCTTCAGCGACCGCATGTCCGATACCTCGTGTGATGTCGTGGAGATCGGGGAGTGCCGTGCGAGGACGTGCGACGAATACTCGCCGCCCGCGAGCGTGTGGCCCCATGCCGGCACCGTGACGTTCTCGAGCTCGGAGCTTGCGGGTGACGCCACCATCTCCCCCGGAGCCGACGGTCAATACAACGGCATCGCGCTGGCGTCCTTCTTCCAAGGAGGTGAGCGTGGTCTCTTCGTGGCCAGCGGGGGCGACGTGCCTGCGTTCCAGCAGGAAGTCGACGTGCCCTTGGGGCTTCTCTTGACGAGCCCGGCGTACGTGCCCGGAACCGAAGCGGTCATCTCGCGTTCGGTCGACCTCTCACTCTCGTGGTTGCGCGGCGTGGAGGGCGTCACCTTTTTCGTTCAGGCCAACTCCGCGCGCCCCGATGGACGCCCGGGGAGCGCCTTCTTCAGCTGCGTGTTCCCGAGCGCGCCGGGCCAGGGCGTCATCCCGAGAGAGGTTCTTCAAGTGGTCGCGTCGGGGACCTCGCTCTCCTTCTTCACCGTGCGCAGCGTCCCCGTCCAGGCAGGCGAGTTCACGGTCAACGCGGTCACGGGTATCGGGGTCTACAACGAAGCCAAAGATCTCTTGATCCAACCGAAGCTCGACTGAGCAGTACTGCCCGGAGCACTGGCCGCGGCGCCTCGTCGAGGGCGTGAACGAACCGTCGAAAGTCCTCTTCGCGCGGTTCGTCGAAGCGGACGGGTACGTGCGTGTATTCGAGCCCGAGCGAGGCGGCGCTGCCGGCTTCGTCCGGCAGGCAGTACTTGGTATCCGAGAGGCCCAGGTTGATGACGGCGCGAAGGCCGCCCTCGGCGAGCTCTTCGAGCTCGCGTTCCGTGGGTTGTCCCGCGGTCACGTAGTCCGTCGACACCGCGCGCAGGTTTCGGATCACGGTGCGCCGCCGAGCTCGCGGGCGCGCGCCAAAAGCGCGTCGCGCGTATTGGTGGCGGGGTCGTCCAACACCAACTCGAGGAGCGTGTTCAAGGTGCGGCCGAGCGCCGGGCCCGGCGCCACGACGCCCTCGGTGATGAGGTCTTTGCCGCTCACGGCGAGCTCCTTCAGCGAAAGGGCCGGGGCTCGGCCGAGCTCGTCTTGGCACTGGCGTTCGAGCTCGGCGAGCCGCGCTGCTTCGTCGGGGTCGTCGCCGCTCGCGGTCACGTGGGCGCGGAGGAGCGCGAGCACGTCCGGCCAGAGCTCGGGCGTAACGTCGCGCAAATAGCGGCGGAGCGCGCCGCCTTCGGGCACGACCGTGGGGAGCACATGATGACGCACGAGCGCCGTCAGGCGCTCGCGATCCGTGTTCGAGAGCCGCAAGCGCGCGCCGAGCGCGCTCGCGCGGCGGCTGCTCTCCGCAGGCCAAGGATCTCCCTCCGGCGTCAGGGCGAGCGGATGCAAGAGGCCTGCGAGGCGCAAAACCGGATCGTGAGGCAGCTCGTCCAGGGTGCGAAAGGCGTGCGTGAGCACGTCATCCCGAAGGCCGGGGACGTGACGGCTCGCGAGCGCGAAGAGCTCCGGCGCGGTCACCTCGAGCAGGCCCTCGTCGCGCATCAGCTCGAAGGCGCGGCTGGGCCGAGCGGCGCCGAACGCCTTCCACCATTCGTCGCGAATTCGTTCTGCGCTCACCTTGCGGTAGCTGTCGAGCGAAGGGCGCATGGCGCTGCGCGTCCGGGGCTCCACGTTCATCTCCAGCGTCGCGGCGAAGCGCGCGCAGCGCAAAACACGAAGCCCGTCCTCTCCGAAACGCTCGCGCGGCTCGCCGACGGCGCGCAAGAGGCGCGCCTCGAGATCGAAAATGCCGCCGAACGGATCGAACAGCCGATCCGCGAGGACGTCGTAGGCGATGGCGTTCACCGTGAAGTCGCGGCGCGCCAAGTCGTCGTTCAGATCGTCGACGAAGTACACGCCGTCGGGGTGACGACCATCGCTGTACGTGGTTTCGCCGCGCAGCGTGGTCACCTCGAAGCTCTGTTTGTCCAGCACCACCGTGACGGTGCCGTGCTGAATGCCGGTCGGAATGACGCGCCGAAACAGCTTTTGAACTTGCTCCGGCCGGGCGTCGGTGGCCACGTCCCAGTCGCTCTTGGTGCTGACGGCTCGGTCCGGAGAGAGCTCGAGCAAGAGGTGATCTCGGACCGAGCCTCCTACGGCCCACGAGCGGAAGCCAGCGTCGTGGAGGACGCGAGCGAGGGTGCGAACCGCGTTCGGAATGGCGCGCGCGAGGTGACGAGTGCTGACGCTCACGCGAGCGTTCATAGCGCAGACGAAGGCGGCGCGCGCCGGGGGGGGGCGGGGCGGCGTTCCGGGGGAGGCCG
>JAEYVE010000289.1 GCA_023432025.1 Pseudomonadota bacterium | reverse complement strand
TGCTCTTGCAAACGACGCTGCCCGCCGAAGCTTCGCTCGACCAGGTCGACCTGTTGAATCACCGCGTCGAGGACGTCTTGCGCGGCTTTCCGGAGGTGGAAGACGTGGTGCGCCGCACGGGGCGCTCGGAGCGTACCGAAGATCCGATGCCCCACACCGTGTCGGACGTCCTGGTCGTCCTCGAACGCGAGCGACGTCGCAGCACGGAAGAGCTGGGCCACGCCATGCGGACCGCGCTCGCGCGAGTCCCCGGCGTGTCGGTGCTCTTCACGACGCCGCTCGGCATGCGCATCGACGAAGGCCTGGGCGGCACGCCCGCCGACATTTCCGTTCGCATTTTTGGCCCGGATCTCGAAATTTTGTCGCGCTTGGGTGCCCGGGCGCGCGAAATTGCCGAAGAAGTGCCGGGGCTCGAGGACGTGCGCTCCGAGCAGCTCGACGGACTGCCCGAGCTCCGTATCGTGCTCGACCGACCCGCGTTGGCGCGCGCGGGACTCACCCCGGGAGACGCCGTGCGCGCGTTGCGTGTCGGCATGGTGGGCGAAACTCTCGGTGAAATTTGGCGAGAGCAAAGGCGCTTCGACTTGGTCGTGCGCCTCGAGGAGGCACGCAGAAGCCAACCCAGCGAGCTCGCGGGTCTCCTCATCGACGGCCACGACGGCACGCGCTTCCCGCTCGCGCAGGTGGCGCGCATCGAACGCACCACGGGGCCCGGAGCGATCCGTCGTGAGGCGGGCAGCCGCCGCGTGGCGGTGGAGGCCACCGTGGCGGGGCGGGACTTGGGCGGCGCCGCGAGCGAGCTCCGTGCAAAGCTCGACGAACGGCTCGAGCTGCCAGCGGGGTACTTTTTCGACGTCGGCGGGCGGGTCGAGAGCCAAGCGCGCGCCACTCGTTCCCTGACGGTCGCGGTGCTCGTGGCCCTGGCTTTGGTGGTCGTGCTGCTCTACCTGGCGCTGGGCTCGCTGGCGGACACGCTCGTTATTCTGGCGACGCTGCCGGACGCCTTCGTGGGCGGCATCCTGGCGCTCTGGCTCGCCGGAGAAACGTGGAACGTCTCCTCTCTGGTGGGCCTCATTGGTCTCTTCGGCATTGCCGTGCAGAACGGGCTCGTCCTGGTGACGCAAACACGAGCCCTGGTCGCGCAAGGCCACGACTTCGACCAGGCGCTCCGTGAGGCGTGCGTGGGCCGCGTGCGCCCCAAGCTGATGACGGCTGGTTGCGCAATTCTCGGGCTACTTCCGCTCTTGGTGCTCGACCTTCCGGGCACGGAAATCGAGCGCCCCCTCGCCCTGGTCATGGTGGGTGGGCTCTGCACCTCGACGTTGTTCACGCTGCTGGCGCTGCCGACGTTTTACGCGTTGGTCGAGCACTTTCGCGCGCGCAACGCGAGCGCGCGCGCCAGCGGCTGAGCCCACCGCCACGCCCGCGCCACGCCCGCGTCTTTCGGCTGGTTCGCATGCCGTGACGCTCGCTCAGAAAATACCGAGGCCGCTCGAGGTGGAGCTGGGTACGCGGCGACGAGAGTCCCAGCGCTCCACGATTTTTCCGTCGTCCAGCCGGAACAGGTCGTAAAAGCCGTACGCTTCGCCGTTTCGTGTGCCCTCGGAGAGCAAGAACACGAAGTTGCCGTCGGCGATCGTGTGATGCACCCGCGTGTACTCGATGGATTGGGCGTCGAGGTAGCCGAGGAGCGCGCTCGGGCCGCTTGCCCCGGGCGCGCGGTGGTCCACGTAGCTGGGTGACACGTAGGTGCCGATCTCGTCGGTGTTTCCGCCGACGAGCACCGCATCCACGAACGCAAGCACGTGGTCACGGTGAGCGGCGGTGAGCTCGAACGACGAGTGCTCGGTGGGGCCGTCACTCTCGGACGCTTGGCCCGTATCCGAGTCCCAGTGCTCCATGATTTTGCCGTTTTGGACGCGGAACATGTCGAAAATGATCCCCGTCTGGGAGTACTCCCCCTGCACCACGACGAGCTCGCACTCGGCCAACGTGCGCACTCGCTCGTAGCGGAACGACGACGAGGTGACGAAGGAGCTCATCAGGCTGCGAAAGGCCGCGACACCGCTCATGCCGATGGGATTGTGCTGCAGGTACGGATCGGCCCAGTACTCGTCGATGGCGCTGAGTTGTTTGTCGACGAACAACTTGTCCAACGCCTCCCCCACGAGCGCGCGGTTCTCTGCGGCCTGCGCTGGATCACAGCCGCTCCCCTGCGAGCCGCCGCTGCCGCCTGTTTCGGTGCCGCCTGCGCCAACGCTGCCGCCGCTCGAGCCCCCCGTGCCGCTTCCTCCGCCGGTGTCGAACGAACCCCCGTCCCCTGCTCCACCGCTCGCTTGTCCGCCCGTGGCCTGTCCGCCGGTGGCTTGCCCGTGTCCACCCGTGGCCCGGCCGCCGGTCGCGCTGCCGCCGGTGTGAGCGTTCGTGTCCGAGCTGGCGCTCTCGGAGCCCGAGCCGCAGGCGAGCACGAAGAGGGCGGAGAGGGCGGAACCAAGCAGCGCGGGTGAACGGAGCATGCGCCCAGCCTATTCGATCTCCAGACACCGACTCCAGCACTCGAGGGTCGCTTTCACGAGCTCTCGGAGCGCACGGGTCCGCTCGGCGTGCATCTTTCCGCGTGAGCGTTCCCTACGGCGCGCGACGGGCGGCTCGCGGCTGCAAGCTCAGTGCAAGTTTGCGCCCCCGCGTCCATCGAGTGACCCGCCGGACGCGGGGGGCGGGCCTCAGCTCCCGAAGGGCAGCACCACCCACTCGCCGCGATCCGCCGGGCCGCGGCAAGCCCACAAGAGCCGTCGCTCCGGCCACGCCAGCACGCACGAGTTCGTCGTCGTACCTTGCGCGTCTTCCGGATAGCGGTTGATTGAATCCACGCCGTCCGTGCGGTCCGCGAAGAGCGCGCGCAGCGACTCGAGGTCGTGTTTGCCCTGAGACAGCACCTTCGTGGCGCGCGCGAGCCGCGCGAGGCTGGACGAGGTGGTTGCCTCGCCCTGCAGCGCCAGAACTTCGGGGGCGATGCAGTGGTTCGTGCGCGCCAGAGCGACCTCGTCCGCGCGACGCACGACCGCGTGCCGCGCCGTAGCTTCGATTTCCAAGCCACCTCCCGCGTCCGCGATCCAGTAGGTGTGGGCGGCCGCGCGCGGTGCGCTCCGGATGGACTCGGCCGCGAGCTCTCGCGTGCGCTCACGGATAGCGCGGTGCAGGAGACTCATGTAGCCGACGCCCGGCTGGGTAGCGCGCGCCTTGATGTTGGTGGTGCCCACGGCCAGGCCATGTTCGTTCATGCCCACGAGCGACAGGCAACCGGCGCAGGTGACGGACCACGTTTCCGGTCCTTCGCTGGGGCGGCGGTGAATGGCCACCACGTAGTCCAAGTCGTCCGGATTCAAGTCCCAGGTTTGGCCCGCCACGACGAGCCCGTCCGCGCTCAAGTGCTTGGGCAGCACGAACGACGTGCAGCCTTCGTCTTCGAGGGGCGGAGGCAGGAGCAAGACGTCGCGCACGTCCGTCATGTTTGCCACAGCGTAGAGGCTCGTGGCGTCCACGCCCGCGCCTTCTGCGATACCCAGGTGCTCCGAGGTGCCCGCCGGATCCCAAGCTTGCGCGATGCGCAAACACTCGGCCCCGAGCGCCAAAAACGCCTCCACGCTGCCCGCCTTGCGCTCTTCCATGTAGGCGCGCAGCGCTTGCAGACGTTGCTCCACGAAGGCCACGATGACCGGGCGCAGCGCCTCGCCCTGGCCGCGTCCTAGGGCGCGAGGGTCGCCGGAGACGTGCACTTGCCGGAGCTTCAGGAGCTCGGAGTTCGACGGCCCAGCGCCGCTTGCAGAAGGAGAGGTGCTCGAAACGGTCATGCGCGGTGGAGCCTACCAACTCCGTTGTGGCACGCCAGGCGCCGCCCTGACGCCGCCGAGTTGTGTGGCGCACCCGCGAGAGCTAGTCGTGAAGCGTGAATCGCTCTGCGTGGCTCGAAGAGGTCCAGCGCCGTTGCCGAGCGACGGGGCTCGACTTGGTGCAGCCGTTCGGGATCGCCGCGTTTCACTCGGGGTGCGCGCCCGAGCATCGACTCGAGGACTTCGGTCGAGACGATGCACAGGCGCTCGTCGTCGGAAACTCACGCGCCTTGTGGCCCACTTTGCTTGCCGCCGTTGCCGCCTCCGCCGAGCTACGAGCGAGCCCGCACCCTTTGGACGACTACGTGGCGGCGAGCTTGCGCGCGGCGCTCGCTGACGTGCCCGTACAGAGCGCTCTCTACGTGGCGCATCGGCGCGCCGCCCAGGTGATTGCCATCCAACGCATCGCCGACGCAGCGGGTCTCGCCGAGCTCGGCCCCACGCACCTCTCGGTGCACCCGACGTTGGGGCCGTGGCTGGCGCTCCGCGCCGTCGTGGTCTTCGACTTCGCGCACGACGAAAAGAGCGACCCGCCGCCGCGCGCTCGGTCGCATTGCGCAAGCTGCGCCGCGCCATGTG
>JAEYVE010000287.1 GCA_023432025.1 Pseudomonadota bacterium | reverse complement strand
AAAAAAAACCCCGCGGCGCGCTCCCGACGTACGCGCGCCTCTTTTCGCTCGTGGAGCGTTTCCGGCCTCAGAGACCGTAAACGAAGCCGAGCGAAGGCTGAACGTTGATGCCGAACGTCGGCAACATCGCCATGGCGTTGACGTTCAACTGCATGCCGAAGCTCTCCGTGAAGCCCCACAAGAGGCCACCGCCGAGCTCCGCGAAGCCAAGCCCGGCCTTGGTGTAAAGGTCCACGTCAGCGACGGAGGGAGCTCCGTTGTATTCGCTTCCAACGCCCGTCTTCTTGATGTGGCCGTTGACCTCGGCCATGCCGCCACCCACGTGGACGTAAGGACGAATGCCCTTCTGGTTCAGCCCACGGAAATAGTAGGCGAAGCGAGCTTCTGCGTGCGCAGGGAGGAAGTCCTTGGGAGCACCGAAGAGCGCATAGCCGAGGCGCGCGCCCACGGTCATGTTGGGGGTCAGCGCGTAGTCGTAGCTCAAAAGAATACGCAGCTGGGCGGGCGCGAAGCCCGTCGCCGTGCTCTGCGAGGTGTAAGGCCTTTCGTTGGCAGCCGGGAACTCCTCGCCGCCGACGAAGCAGCTCGTGCGGTCGGCGTCGGGCCCGCACGCGTCGTCGACGCTGGGTTGATACAGAAGGTCGAACGCGGCGTGCAGACCGAACCAGTTGCGCCGGAGCTTGCCGGAGCCCTCGTCGTCGTCGCCGCCACCGGCAGTGCAGGTGCCGTCCACGCAGGAGCCTTCGTCACAATCGGAATCGGTGGAGCAGCTCGGCGCCGTCTCGCAGCTGCCGCTCATGCAGAGCAGGCCGCACTTGCACTCACTGGAGTTGTCGCAGCTCGCGCCCCAGTCCTTGTCGCCGCACTGCTTCTTGCCCGTGTCGCAGCCCGGAAAGTCCGGCGGGCAGTCGGCGGCGGAAGCGCAGCGCGCCGGCGCAGCTTGACCGGGGAAGGCCGGAGGCTCTTCAGCGGTCGTTTCGCTGAGGGTCATCTGGATGGGCAGCTTCTTGCTGCCGGCGCTGTCGACGTCGTCGCCGGTGCCGTCCTTGGCCGTGACGTAGAACTCGAGCACGCCCGCGTAGCCGGTTTCCGCGCAGGGAATTTCGGCCTGCCACGCTTCCCCGACCTTCTTCATGGCGATCTTTTTCCAGGGAGCGCCGGGAGCCTTGAACTTGAGCTCTGCGCTCGCTGCGTCCTCGCTCGTGGCGCAGCTGATGGGCAGCGGACGACGCGTTTCCATTTCGCGTACCTCGGGGCTGCACACCATGTCGCCCGGAACGGCTTCGTCGCCACCGCCGGTCGACGCGGCTGGAGCGGTCGCTACCGGAGCCGACGCACCCGTCGAACCCACGATTCGCTCGAAGGTCGCGAGCGTTTCGGGCGTCGCCAACTCCGTGTCCAACTGGACGCTCGGGTCCGCTGCCTTGGCTTTGTTGAACGCGTCCGCGGCGGCGCCTTGGTCGTTCTTGCCGCTGCCGCGCACGAGGCCGACGTACATCCACGCTCGTCCCAGGGTTTGAGGGCTACACTTGTCCTCACAAGCCTGAATCGTCCCCGTGAGGAGACCTTCGGCCTTGTCGAGGTCCATGTTCAGGTAGTGAGTGTTGATAGCCTCTTCGATTTTTCCGTTCGCGGCCTTGTCACGCGTGAACTGCGCGAACGCGGGCAGCGAAAAGAGGCCAATCGTCAGGACGGCCAACAGCCTGTGGAGCGGGCGGCTTTGCACGTTAAAGGTCCTCTGCTGTGCGAGTCGGGGGTGGGGGGATTCTGGCCTGACCCGTGAGGGACAGGAAAGCGTTGTGCGAACGAATTGAGGGCCGTTCAGGGGAGAAAGCGACTCGGCCGGTCAGTTCCAGCCGAAATTCGCGGAATCAGGGGGCCGGGGCCGTCGAGCCGGTCTCGTGTGCGCTTGTGGCACCTGGGCAGCCCTCTTTGGCGCCTTCGGTGCGGACGAATTGGACACGGCGGTTGAGCGCCCGATTGGATTCCGAATCGTTGGGCACCAAGGGGCGCTCGAGGCCGTACCCCGCCGAAGTGAGGCGTTCTGGAGCCACGCCGCGTGAAACGAGGTACTTGACCACCGACGCTGCGCGCCGGTTGGAGAGGTCCTTGTTGTACTTGGCGCTGCCCTTGTCGTCCGTGTGACCCTGGACTTCGAGCTTGATGGACGTGTTCTTCGTCAGGACCTCGACCACGGCGTCCAGCACGGGGTGGCTCTCGGCGCGGATTTTGTCCTTGTTGTATTCGAAATGGATCTGCTGAGTGATTTTCACTTCGCAGTCCGTCACGACGACGAGCGCTGGCTTGGTCGGGCACCCCAGCGGCTCTTGGTCTTTCTGGCCGGGTGTGTTCGGGCACTGGTCGACGAGGTCGGGCACGCCGTCTCCGTCGTTGTCCGGATCAGGGCAGCCGTCGTCGTCCTCGTAACCGTCGGGATCTTCGGGCTCGAGCGGGCACTTGTCGCTCGCGTCGACGATGCCATCCGCGTCGTTGTCCGGGTCCGGGCAACCGTCCTCGTCCAGGTACTGATCGATGTCCTCGGGCTCCACCACGCAGGCGTCCAGCGAGTCCACGATGCCGTCCTGATCGGTGTCCGGATCGTCGGGGCAGCCGTCCAGATCCTCGAAGCCGTTGTAGTTCTCCGGCTCATCGACGCACGCATCCTCTGGATCGAGGATGCCGTCTCCGTCGCGGTCCCCCGGCAGAGGAGCGGCTTTGACGCCCTCGGTGCAGTGCTCCGCGGGCGACAAGTCGTGCGCGGCGTGTGCGTTGAGCTCGGCCAAGACCAAGTGGTCCTGCGCCTGCACGGACGAGCCTTGGTCCAGCTCGAGCTCCGCGAAGCGTAGGTGCGCCTGCGCCAGCGCCAGCTCACGCGGAGCGCAGCGCACCGCGCCGTTTCTTTCAGCTTGCTGGGTGAGCTGACGCAGCCCGGCAATTTGGCCTCGCAGAGCCGGACCTCGACTGCACGCGGCGAGCACGACGCCGGTGCCCAAGAGCAGCGCGAGCGCGCCGCGCCTCATCGCTCTGCTCCTCGACGCTCTGCTCCTCGACGCGCGTCTCGGCTCACCTGAACGGCCTGGGCCGCGTACTCTTCGCTGACTTCCGCGAGATTGGCGGCGGTGCCGTACTCGGCCTGCGCGGCCTCGGTGGCGGCCTTCTCGAGATGCGCCTTGGCGTAGTAGTATTCGTAGGGCGCGAGCTCTTCCGCGCCGAGTTGGCGAGCTTCTTGGAGGCGCTCCTCGGCCGCGTTGGCGTGAACCGCGTAGACGGCGTTACCGCAGCCGCTACCGAACGCGAGCACGAAAACGCACGCCGCGGCGCGCGTGAGAAGCGACAGAACGTGAGTGCGACCCAGCGCGTGCGCTTTTTGCGGCTCGCACGATGTTTTCCAAGCACGTTTGTTTGCGCCGCGTGGCCCCAGGGTCGTCCCTCGTGGGTCGGCGATGTGCTGTATGCCCGACGGGCAACGGTCGATCGCTCTAGCTGCTCGCTCGCTCAGCATTCTGCCGTTGGGTCTCGAAGGGGAACTTTGCGCCAGAACGCCGCGCTCAAATCGGGAAAACCGCGCCAGAAAGCTACCAATGGGCCCACGAGCCCGTCAACAACTCGATCTAGTGTAGGTGAAAGGGCGCGACTCCTGAGTGCTCTCATGCAGACGTCAACCGCGAAGAAGCCGCTCGGATCCCGAGCGGCTTCTTACGAAGTTCTGGCGGAGAAGTCTGCGAGCCGCGCGATTGAACCCCAGCGTTCGAACCAACGGCGCTCGAGCTTCCGGCGCCGAACCGGCGGTAGTCAGAGCCGACGGTAGTCAGAGCCGACGGTACACGCCGACCACTTTGCCGAGCAGCATGGTCGAGCGGAAATCCGACGCGCGCACGAGAATGGGCGCCATCTGCGAGTTGGCTGGCTGGAACCGAACGTAGTCCTTTTCGGGGAAGTAGTACTTGACCGTGGCCTCGTCGCCGATGAGCGCGACCACGATGTCCCCGCGGTCCGCGGCCGACTGCTTACGGACGAAGATGTAGTCTCCGCTCAGGATGCCGGCCTCGATCATCGAGTCCCCGGTCACGCGCAGGCCGAAAACCTCACGGCCGCCCCGCACCATGAGCTTGTCCACGTGGACGGTGTCCACCACGTTCTCCTCGGCGAGGAGGGGCAAGCCGGCGGCGACCCGACCGAGCACGGGGATGGACAGAATGTCGTCCGTCGAGTCGTTGGCGGGTTGGCCGCTCATGGCCGACGACAACCCCGAGCCGCTCAGGCTGGAGCCGTTCAGCGAGCTGGGCGCCGGGTCGTCCACCACACGGAGCGCACGGCTCTTCATGTCTTCGCGACGGAGGTAGCCCTTGCGCTCCAGCGCACGGAGGTGGTCATTGACGCCGTTGGTCGAGCGAATGCCCATGTGCTCGCCGATTTCCCGGAGAGTGGGCGGGTAGCCGCGCTCACGGATCGATTTGCGGATGAAATCGAGCGTCTGCTCTTGGCGCTTCGTCAGACCTTGCATCGCTCGACAAGCCTACTGAACGGGTGTAGGGCCGTCAAATTCTCGGCAGCAAACGCTCAGCGTGATCAGGGGTTCCGCTGTAGGTTCGTAGACTTGCGCCTGCGCGTACCCAGTGATGACGGGAGTGGCAGACGGCCGTGTTTTCGGGCGCGCGCGGAGCGCGCCGTGGCGCGGAGCGCGCCGTGGCGCGGAGCGCGCAGTGGCGCGGAGCGCGTACCGTAGTGCGGGAGCACCGGGCTGGGGCTAGCTGCGGGTCCCCAAAAAGCGTGAGCGGGACCTCGCGTGAGGCGGCGAGCCGGGTTCAGAACTTGTTCGACGTCGAGAGGAACGTGAGCTTGTCCGTGGTTTCTCGCAGGCGACCGGTCAGCATGCGCACCACGCTCCACAAAACCTCGTACGCGAGATCCTTGTGGAGGAAGAGAAGGTCGTCGAAGCCGTCCTTGGGGATGGCGAGCACGCGGCAGCTGTCGTGTACGTTGGCGTCCGCCGAGCGCGGCGATTCGTCCAAGAGGGCCATTTCACCGAAGGCTTGCCCAGGCCCCAACACGGCGAGGGCCTCCTCACCCATGCCGGGTACCTCCCGGCTGATGCGCACCTTGCCCTCGAGAATGAGGTACAGCTTGTCGCCGGCGTCCCCGTGGCGAAAAATCTTCGTGCCGCGCGCGTGCGTCTCCTCCGCGGCGACCCGAGCGATGAGCTCCAGGGCGGCGGGTTTGAGGCCCTCGAACAGCCGGATCTGGGCGAGCTGCTCCAGGCGATCCGTCATTGTCACGACAATGTAGTCTTCCGCCGTCTCGAACCGAAAGAATTTGCACTCATATTCCGGCGCTCAACGCTTGAACGTGAGGACCAGGGGCGGCATGGCTTTGGAGACGGGGCGCCCGGCGTTGTCCAGTCCGGGCTCGAACTGTCCGCGGCTGAGCGCGCAACGACGAGCGGCCGCGCCGAAGCCGTTTCCAGGATCTTGGAGGATGGTGACGTCACGCGCGCGCCCATCCGTGCCCACCACGATCATCAAGCGGACGCGGGCGTAATTGATTTGTTCCTGATCGGCCTCGGCCGGCCAGGGACAGCTCGTGAGCGCCGTTCCAAGCACTCGGGGCGGCCTGGAGCGATCCACCGTGGGTGCCGGAGGCGCGTCCGGCTTGCCTTGCCCGCCAACCACACCCGTCGGCGACGCACCCGGATTGCGCACGGCAGTCGTGGCTGTGCCCTTGGAGGCCGTAACGCCCCCCCGGAACGTGCCGGACCCCGTGACGAAGGTGTTGTCCGTGAGGTCGAGCGGCTCGTTGGGATCGGGCTCCGCTGCGAGCACTTGCCCCGCCTCGGCCGCCGCGGGGGGCGGGGGCTCGTTGGTAGGTTCTGGCGGGGCTTGAGCCGCAGGCGTAGGCGGCGGCGGAGTCTCCGGCGTGGGCTGCGGCTCCGGCGGTGGTGGCTCGGGCTCCGGCTCCGGGGGAGGAGGTGGTGGAGGCGGCTCCTCCATGTCGATGTCGTACGCTATGCGCATGCGCTCCGCGACGTGAGCAACGACGGCGCCGCTGAAGTCTCGCAAGTCGACCAACGAAGTCGCGGCCATCACGGCGACGAGCGCGTGCGCAGCCACGGTACCGACGAGTGACACCGTACCGGCAGGCACGCGCTCGGAGTCTCCGAGACGCTCGACGCGCGCGAGCGCGTAGGGACGCTCCGAGCTCTCGGGAGTTTTTCCCGCGCGATGGGGGACGACGCGCGCACCACTTTGAGAAGACTCGCTGGAGCGCGGCTGTTTTTTCTTTTTCTGGGCGGTCATCTGGCGCGGCCTTTGGGCGTGGCCTCGACGGGGCGCTCGCGGACGTGGAGAGAGGGCGGCGAGGTTTACTGCTCGATGGGCTGCGGCGCGGCGGCAGGAGCGGCGGCGCCCTCGGGCGTGACGGCGAAGGCGATTTTGGCGATGCCGGCGCGCTTCAGGAGATCGAGTACGTGGATGACGCGCCCATGCTCCACCTTCTTGTCGGCGCGAATGACCGCTCGAAGGTCTTGGTTCTTCCCGCGGGCGGTGGTGGCCAGATTGGTGATGGCCTCGTCCCCGGCGACCTGTTCGGAGTCGACCATCGTTTTCCCGTCGGCGCCGAGCTCGACGCTAAACACGGTCTGTACGTTTTCTCCAGTGGAGGCCTTGGGCAGATCCATGGGCATGCCCTGCGAATGGATGATGCGGGCCGTCACCATGAAGATGATGAGGAGCACGAGCACGACGTCCACCAGAGGTGTGACGTTGATGCCGGTGATCATTCCATCGTCGTCGTTGTTCGAGCTGGCGGCCATGGCGTCACTCCTTGCTCTTGGAGCTCGCCTGGGGGACGTCGTCGCCGACGAGGTGTGAGAGCAACACACGGCTCAGGGCCTCGGTGTTCGCCAAGATGCCCTTCGAGTGTCGCTGGTAGTAGTTGAACATCACGACCGCCGGGATGGCGACGGCGAGGCCGACGGCAGTGGCGACGAGCGCCTCGGCGATGGCCGCCATCACGACCTGAGGCGCGGCGGTGGCGCCCTGCGCTTGCGTGTTGGACTCCTGAGCGAGGCCCTCGAACGCCTGAACGACGCCGATGACCGTGCCGAAGAGGCCGATGAACGGAGCGTTGTTTCCGAGCGTTCCGAGGAAGGCGAGGCGCCGTTCGAGCTTCATGCGCTGCAGGGCCTTGGCGCCCTCCATCGCTTCTTCCGCGGCGCGATGCCCGCGATCGGCCTCGGCGAGGCCCGCCGCGACCACGGCGGCTTCCGCGCTGGGTGAGCCCTCGAGTGCTCCGCGAGCACCGTCGTAGTCGCCCTTACGCAGATGATCTCGCAGCTTCTTGGCGAGGTCGGAAAGATCGTCTCGCAGTGAGAAATAGAACCAACCGCGCTCGAGCATGATCGCGACGGACACGACGCTCAGACCAATGAGCATCCACATGACCCAAGCCGCGCCGAAGCTGGTCATGAGCCGCTGAAGCCATTCTACGAGATGCATTTTCTTTCAAACCTTCCGAATGCCTGGGGGCAGTTGGCCTTCCCCGAGGTGTGTCGTCGTGGGTCCCGCCTACGAGCCGCGCGAAGGCGATCAGAGGGGGCCGAATTTCGGGCCGATCGCTACCACAGTTCCAGGACGCGCGCCCGATATCCCACCAGGTGCGCCCGACAATCCCGCGAATGGCAACCTCCGCCCGACGAGCCGGAGCCAAGAGGTACCCACCTCTGCCGCACCCGTCCCAGACGGTGCCCGGAACGGCCCCTTCCGTTCACGAAAAAATGAACGCGCAGACATTTTCCACGAGCCAAGCACGTCCGGCTGGGTCCCCTGCGCCGGAGCCCACCACGCGACCCAGCCCCCGTCGAGCTGACCCCGCGAACCAAGCAACCGGAAAAGTCGACCCGCAGCGACACAAGCGGGGTCGGGGCCCCCGGGCGTGAGCGGGAAGCGACGAGCCCGAGAAGGTGCGAGGCGCGGGCGGAGGTGGGAGGGGGCCCCCAAAAACCGCGAGGTTTTTAGGGGGGGTCGTCTCACAAACACCCCTCAACCTGACCCGCGAGCAAAGCCAGCGGGGCTGGGGCCCCGCGCGCAGCCGCTCGAGCGACGAGCCCGAGAAGGTGCGAGGCGCGGGCGGAGGTGGGAGGGGGCCCCCAAAAACCGCGAGGTTTTTAGGGGGGTCGTCTCACAAACACCCCTCAACCTCACCCGCGAGCAAAGCCAGCGGGGCTGGGGCCCCGCGCGCAGCCGCTCGAGCGACGAGCCCGAGAAGGTGCGAGGCGCGGGCGGAGGTGGGAGGGGGCCCCCAAAAACCGCGAGGTTT
>JAEYVE010000280.1 GCA_023432025.1 Pseudomonadota bacterium | reverse complement strand
GCGCCACCCGTTCCAGGCGTCACGTTGTCGTCCCCCGAGCTTCCCTCACTGCCGCAAGCGACTGCCGCGACGATGAGAGCGATTGGTGAGAGGGAGGAGAGGTGACGGGAGAAGGTGCAGTGACTCCGCATGGTCACGTCATTTAGCGGACTCCTCTGGTTGAACAAAGAGTTGAAGCGTGTTGATAGGTAATTGAACTCGGCAATTAGGGAAAATGCTTGCGGCGTGAAACAGGGAAATTTGGCTCAAGTTTTTGCTGTGATGGAGTGGGGTGCGTGTTCGAGTTGAAAATTCCATTGGCAAGAAACGCGGGTTCGGGGTCAAAATTATGACGAGAAATCGAAGGGGTTTCGTGCCTCCGACTCGAACGGACGCGAAGCTCGGCCGCGGAAAACGGCGTGCGGTCCGTGCTCGAGGAGATTAAGATTCGAAGTCTCATGAGCTGGCGTTCCCCCCACCGGGCTTTTGTAAGAGCGTCATCGGGTTTCAGCGCGTCGACGTGGGGGGCGTCAGCGCTCGCGCTGGCGTTCGTCGGACTTTTGGGTTGCGGCGCCGAGAGCGGTGAGGACGGAAGCGATGGACGCACGTCCGGCGGCGGCGGGCCCCAGAGCGGAGGAACCGGCGGCGCCGCGAGCGGCGGCGCCGCGAGTGGCGGCGCCGCGAGTGGCGGCACGGGCGGTAGCGGAGGCGAAGGAACGGGCGCCGTCGGTGGCAGCGGAGGTGCCGGCTCCGGCGGCGCCACTTCGCTCGCGTGTCGTGAGCCCAGCGAGGCGGGACCGCTGACGACGAACCTGCCCTGTTCGTTGTCGGAGACGGGACTTTACGAAGCCGACATGGTGACGCTCGCTCCAGGCGTTCGTCCGTATCGGGCGAGCTTCGAGCTGTGGTCGGACGGCGCAGAAAAGAAGCGTTGGATCGAGCTGCCGCCGGACACGAAAATCGACACGTCCAACATGGACTTCTGGGCGTTCCCCGCGGGCACGAAGCTCTGGAAGGAGTTCACGCGTGACGGCATTCGCGTAGAAACCCGACTGATTCAAAAGCGAGCGACGGGCTCCTGGTACACCGTTGCGTACCAGTGGCGGCCGGATCAAACGGACGCGGACGCAGTTCCGAACGGCGTCGTCGACGCGTCGGGCACGGGGCACGACATTCCCAATGCGGAAGCTTGCCTGACATGCCACGGCCAACAGCCGGACAAGGTGCTCGGGTTCTCCGCCCTCCAGCTTTCACACGAGCCGCTGGACGCGAGCGATCCTCTCGAGTGGACGCTCGGTCGGCTCATGGACGAGGAGCTCTTGACGGCACCTCCGGCGGCGGTTTTCTCGCTGCCGGGCACGGAGGCAGAGCGCGCCTTTTTCGGCTACTTGCACGCCAACTGTGGCCATTGTCACAACCCGACGGGCACCGCCAACGTGCAGACCGGCTTGGACATGTGGCTCAAGGTCGCGGAGCTCGGCGGCCCCGTCACCCAGCTGTCTGTCTATCAGGCGCTCTACGACGTGGACATCGTTTGGCTGGATGGCGCGCCGCCCAACGCTGGCAAACGCATTGCCCCCGGCGCACTCGAGGAAAGTGCCGTCTATCAGCGCTTCGTGAGCAAAGGACAAAGCTTCGCAATGCCACCGCTCGGCAGCGAGGCGCTCGACTCGGAAGGTAAGCAAATTTTCGAGACGTGGATCCAGTCGCTTCGGTGACTTGGCGACGGGAGTGGGCGGAGCGCGCGAGGGACGCGTCTTTCGTCGCCTTCCGCGAGTCGTTTCCGTGACCCGTCTCCGTAACTTGGTCGCCGAGTGAGACGGTTTCTCGAGTGAATAGAACGAAGAAGGGGTGAGGCCCGAGGCCTCACCCCTTCTTCGTTCGGCTGCGCGGAGCGCAGCCTGCCGTTCGAGGCCGGTCTCACTCCGCGGGCAGCGGACGACTGGCCTTGCCGGGCGAGGGACCCTCACCGCTGGGCAGCTCGGGCTTTCCGTTCCACCACGCCTTGAGACGCTCCAGGCTGAAGGGGCGCGAGTAGGCCCAGAAGTACAAGAGGCACAGAATGGCGAACACGTACGACTGCGCCACGAAGTTGTCGTCGACGTAGTAGAACCCGCCCCAGCCGAGCCGCGCGTAGCCGATATCACGGCCCAGCAAGATGACGCTGGACGCTGCGCTCGCGAGCAGCACCGGCCCGATAGGCTTTCGAGAAGCCGCCAACACCGCTGCGATGATGAAGATGGAGTAGTAGTAGCAAGTGAGGTCGGTCACGCACATGATGAGCGGTAGACCGAACGCCGGCCCCAGCCACACCAACTTGCTACGGCGGAGCGCCCAGGCGCCCCACAGCGCCATGGCCGCGGTGATGCCGTACTGGGCCCACTTGAGATCGTCGAGCCGTTGATTGCGGCCCTCTTTCCACTTTTCGAAGGCGTCGTCCAAGTTGTCGTCGCGCGTGAAGCGCATGCGGCCTTCCCACGTGCTGGTGAGAATGGTGGGGAGCCCCATGTGATTGGTGAGCGGCGTCTTCTTGTGGACCGAAATGTGGCTGGCGAACTCCTTGTACGCCTGCGGTCCACCTGCCGTGAGCATGCTGGCAGGCACGAGCACCGCCAAAGCAACCACAGCGCCGGCGATGAGCGGGCGATGGTCGGGGTGCAAATAGCTGAGCAGGCCCTTCTTGCCGTCGACCGCGGGCTTTCCACGCAAACGCCCGAGCAGGTAGTAGAGGACGACGACCCCGTAGCCAAAGAACAGGACTGCCGGAAAAACTCGCAGCAGCGCTGACCACATGAGCGCAGCGCCCGCCCAGAAGAACATGCGCTTGCGGGCGAAGCAGACCGAGGCGACGGCGAGGAACACCCAGTCCTGGCGGAGCATGGCGCCGCCCGTCCAGTAGAAGTTGGCGGCAGCGTTGCAGCCCCAGAAAATGGCGCCAATCGCCATCACGCGATAGCCGAAGGCCCACCCCAAGAGCAGGATCATGCCTGCCTGGAGCACCACGTCGATGGAGGCGAGGAGCTTGAAGAACTGGTCGTCGGCGGGACTGAAGCTACCGAGAAACTTGCCGGCCATCGTCCAGACGGGCGGCGGATTGTAGCCGTGGTCTTGCTGCATGCGCTCCCAGTAGGAGCCGCGAGCGGAACGGTAGAACCAGTCGACGTCCTTCTTGAAGGCTTCCCAGCGCTCCGCCGTAAAACGGGTGCGGCACTGATCTGGATCCGAAAGGACATAGGTGTCCTTGGCCTGCTTGATCAGGTTGACGCGCAGGTCGCGAAACTCACGGTTTTCGACTTGGCTGCGGCGCCCGTTGTCGATTTCTGCGACGAGCGTGCAGTCGTAGAGCCGCGTGTAGCCGAGCTCGTCGAAGTACTTGGAGCCCAAGTAGTAATGGTAAAATTCGTGGCGGTGGTAGTACTCGCTGTAGCGGACGTTCGGGTTGCCGAAGTCGAAGTACGCACCGAAGGCGAGGGCCGTCATGGCGATGGCCACCCACTTCTTGGTTCGTTCGCGAATCCGCACGCCGAGGCGGCGAGCGCGCACCTCGTAGATGAGCAAAAGCGCGCCCACGAGGCAGAGCCCGACGCGCAAGCCGAACATCACGTCGACCCACTGGGGCTTTTGGAAGAGCTGCGAATCCCAGAAGAAGTCGGCCGAAAGCACGTTGAGTAAAAGCATCCCGAGCCCTTTGCGGCGGGCAGGCTAGTCGCGTGTCCAGTGCACCGCAATTCGACCGGCTCGGTTCGCCGGAAAACTCGCTGCCTCCTCGAGCGTATCGCCGCTCACGAACGACCCCCAATCGCCAGCCGCACGCGAGAAGAGCGGCATTCTTGGCGCGGGCCCGGACGCCCCTCGCTGCGAAAAGGAGCTTCGCGAGGGGGGACGACCCCTGCGAAAAATAGAAAACGGGCCGGGTGGACATCTTGCCACCCGGCCCGCCGTAGAGGCCCCTGTTCAAGCGCGGAGCCGTCGTGAGGTGGGGAGCTGCTGCTTCAACACCGGGTCGAAGCGCCTGCTCACCGTAGCCGAGTCACCGCTCACGGGTGTCATGACCTGTGAGCCCAGGGACTCACTACCCGAACTGCACCTCCGACTGAGTGTGCTTCCGATGGGGTTGGGGGCTACAGCTACATTGCATCAGATCATCACCTCCTCCGGCTCTCGCCGGACACCCGGAGTCCCCCGTGAGCGCAGCAAATGCGCAACGGCCCAACGACCGCGGGCCATGAAAGACCCAAGGCAGCCAGGGGCGACGACGCGGGGGACGACAGGGGCGTTTCCAAAGGGGAAGGCCCAAATTCCTTCACGATTGGCGCCCTCGCTCCGCTCGGTTGTACCGAGCGGCAGACCATTCCGGGCTTTGGGAGTCCAGCCAAGGCGCCACCCGACGAACTAGCACGCGCCCGGCGAGCCATCCAGGTGAGTCCTGAACCTACAACACCAAAGCCCAGGGCGAGCGACCCGAAGGGGAAACCTGGGGGCGTTCGAGCCTGGGAGTGGCGATCGACGAAGAGTCGAACTGAGGGCTAGGAAGGGGGGACGTCAGCTCTCGGCGGGCGCTTCGGTCTTGGGCGGAGCAGCCGGCATACCGAGGCGCACGCGGTCACGAGCCTTGACGCGCTTGGCCTTGCGGACCTTGGTGAGGGATTCGTGACGCTTGCGGACGTTCCAGAGTGCGGTGTTCGACATGAGTTTCCTCGGAGGCGGGGGCCGGTCTAGTCGAAAGGCGCCGATGAGGCAAGGCGCGCGGAGACTCGATTGGGTCACCTCCGACGCGATACGGTGGCGTTTCGGGCGGCTGCAGGGGCCGCGGATGTGGAGTAGAAACCGCCGCAATGAACGTCCCCGAGCCTGAAGCTCCGAGCGTCGAAGCAGCTCCGCCGCCCGACGTGAGCGAACGTGCCGCCACCGCTCCTCGTATCGAGCCGAGCGGAAGCCTGGCTCGGCTCCGCGCGCTGCCTTGGGCGGGCATCGTCGAGGGCACCTTGGTGGCGTCGCTGCTCGTCGTGGTCCTCGCGTGGCGGGCGCTTTGGCTCGAGCAGATCGAGATTGGCGGGGACGCCTTGAAGGTGTGGGAGTTTGCGCGCCAAATTGCGTCGGGCGGCGGAATTCCGCATCAGTTCAACCACCACACGGCGCGCTTCGGCCTGGTGATCCCTGCGGTCATCGCGCAGTGGATCGGCGGCAGCTCCGCGGCGATGTACTTCGCGGCGCCGCTCGCGGCTTCCGTCGCGCTCCACGGAGCGGTGTACCTGATCACCCGAAAAATCAGCGGCATTTTTGGCGGCACACTGGCCGTCGTCTTGCTGCTCTTGTTTCCGGACACCGTCCGAATGAGCTCGCAGATCCTGCCTGAGCTCTTCGGGCCCACCTATACGTGCCTCGCGCTTCTGACGGCCCTTTACTACTGTGAAGCCAAGTCCAGGCGCGCTCAGCTCGCGTGGCTTTACGCTACGGGAGCGTTTCTCTTTTTGGCGTACGGAGCGCGCATTTCGTTCCTGTACTACGCGCCGGGGTGCGCGTTCTTGGTGTGGAACGGGTCGTTCGGACATGCGCCGCCGACGGAGAAGGGGCGCCTTCGACGTCGTTTGGACCAACTCGCCCAGCACGCACGTTGGGGCGCGCTCGTGCGTTGGGGACAGCGGATGCGGGTGGGGGACGTCGCTCTCTTGACCTTGATGGTGGTCGTGGGGCTGGGGCTGGAGTCGATTTTTTATTCGTTGTGGACGGAGGAAACGAGCCAGCTTGCGGTCATCAACAAGACGCACGTCGGGTCCGCGCGCATCGCCTACCGGAGCGCGGGCGACTTTTTCCGTCTCTACACTGGCTCCGGAATGCTCTGGCAATCGGCGCTGCTCTTGGGGGCGTTCTCTGCGCTCGGGCTCTTGGCCGTGGCGCGCGATCGGCGGGCGATTTTCGTGGTGCTCACCGTTCTCATTTACTTCTTCTTGAACACGTTCGTGCTGCGAAAGCTGAATCCGCCGATTCCGTGGATGCGGCCGCTCGTGCGGTACTTGCTTGCGGCGGTTCCGCTCATCGCCATTCTGATTGGCGCGTTCGTCAACGAAGCGTTTGCGGTGGCGCACGCGCGACTTTCGAGGTGGAGGCCGCGAGGGGGGCGCCTGCTCCCGCCGTTCGCTTGGAGTATCGTGGTTTCCGCCGCGCTCGTCGTTTACTGCGGCACGCGCGTCCGCACGGCCTGGGCGGCTCAGTGGCCACGCGGCGGTATCGAGACGGCGCGGCGCACGTCCGAGGTTCTTTCGAAGGCGTTCGCCGAGGGCGTTCCGATCGTCACGGCTTCGAAGGGCGCCAAGCCTCTCCGCGCCGCGGGCAGCGTGTACATCGACGCGGCGCTCATGAAGCAAGGCGACTCGCTTCCGAAGTACAGCGTCTACCAGGACTCCGCGGGACGCGTTCGCTACTACGCAAAGGGAGCTGCCTCTCACAAGTCGGCCCGGAGCAAGAAGCTGGTCGCGAGCGAGGTGGAGCGCCGGTACGGGGCACGCCAGTGCGTCGTCATCCTCACTCAGCGAGACCGCTTCATGACGCGCGTCGACGCCTCGCGGCCCGACTGCGCGGAGCTGCCGTGGAAGGGGCGCGCCCCGAGGGCCAAGCGCCGATGACGTTGCCTCCGCGGCGTCGGATCCTCTTCGTGACCTCCAACTTTCCTCGTTGGGCGGGGGATTCGACGACCCCCTTCGTGCAGGTGTTGGCGCAGGACTTGATTGCGCTTGGGTGGGAGGTGCACGTTCTTGCGCCGCATGCGCCGGGGGCTGCCGAGTCGGAGTTGCTCGGTGGGGTTCCCGTGGAGCGCTTCCGGTACTTGTTTCCGGAAGCGGCGCAGACCGTTTGCTATCAGGGCGGCGCACTCGCGAACTTGGAGAAGTCTCCTCGGAACAAGCTGAAGCTGCCGGCGCTGGTGTTCGCCGAATGGCTCGCCGTTCAGACGCGCGCGCTGTCCGGCGCTTACGATTTGATTCACTCGCACTGGGTGCTCCCGCAAGGCTTCGTCGGAATGTTCGCTGCGGGTCTGTGCGGCCTGCCTCACGTGATCACGGTGCATGGGTCCGACATTTTTCAGCTGACGAGCGCGCCGCTCGAGGCGGCCAAGCGTGCAGCGCTTTCGCGCGCGCAGGTCGTCACGGTCAACAGCTCCGCCACCGAGGCGCGGACGCGAAAAGTCGCGCCGGAGCTTTCCGACTTGCGGCGTATTCCGATGGGGATTTCGAGCGAGCCTCTTTCCTCCGAAGAACGGGAGCACGCGGCGACGCTCCGCGCGCGTCATCGCGACGGCGACGGGCCGCTGCTCGCCTTCGTCGGCCGAATGGTGGCGCAAAAGGGAGGGGAGGATCTCCTGCGCGCCGTGGCCCGCCTCCGAGGCGAGCTCCCGAAAGTGCGCCTCTTGATGATCGGAGAGGGGCCCGACCGTGCCGCGTGGCAGAGCCTGACCGAGGAGCTCGGCGTAGCGGATCTCGTTACGTTCTTGGGCTGGGTGGAGCCGACCGAGGTGCGGGCGCATCTGGCCGCCGTGGACATTTTCGTGGGTCCCTCGCGCGGAAACGAAGCTCAGGGGCTCGCGTTTCTCGAGGCCATGTCGGTGGGAACGGCGGTCGTCGCGGCCCGCTCCGGCGGCGTGTTGGACGTCGTTGAGCACGAACGTACGGGACTCTTGGTGAAGCAAGAAGCTCCGGAGGAGCTAGGTCTCGCCATCCTGCGCTTGGCGCGCGATGGCGATCTGCGCTCGCGCCTCGTCGAAGGCGCGACCCGCCTGCTCGGTGGCGCGTTTTCTCGGCAGGGCAGCGCCCAGCGCTTCTCCGAAGTGTACGCGGACTGTTTATGCGAGCCGCGCTTCGTCGGAGTGCGGCCTGGATGAGCGACAAGCCGCTCCACGTGTTCGCCTGCTTTGGGGCGCTTCCCTTCGAAGCTTCATTGGCCATTTTCGCCGAGCTGCGTCGCCAAGACCCGAGCTCAGAGGCGGCGTTCCTCTTGACCTTCGACGCGGACGACGCGCAGATCCCGAGTGGGGTGCAGGTGTTTCGTCTCGTGCCCGCCATGCAGACATTTTCGCGGTGGGAAAAGCCGTTCAAAGTGGCGGCGTGGTTTCACGGGGTGCACCGCCAGCTGCTTGCGAGCGAGCGACCCCTTCACGCTTATGTTCCGCACCCTGCGGAGCTGCCGAGCAACCACTTCGTCTTTCACAAGCGGCCGGGAGATCGAGTCGAGCTCCTGCCCGACGGGCTCTTGAACTACGTGGATGCCTCGCTGGCTCCGGAGCGCGTCAGCGGCTGGCCTCGGTATCTGACGCGGGTGGTGCTCGAGTTGATGGCCGCCAAGCTGTACGGTTTTTCGTACGTGCCGCTTTGGTCGGGTCACCAAACGCAGTTCGAGCGCGGCCTGTACGACGCGTGTTGGACGTACCGGGCCGACGGCTACTTGACCATCTCCGGCGAGGTGAAGCGCGTGCCCGACGGGACCGGCTTGGCCGCGGCGCCTACGCGAGAGCGTGAGGAAGGCGTGGTGCTCTATCTGGATCAGGAGCTTCACGGAATCGTAAGCGCCGAGCTGGAAAGCGAGCTGCGTGTCCAGTCGCTCGGCGTGCTGTCTGAGCCCGGAGTCCGGCGCGTCCTCTACAAGGCGCACCCGCGAGGAAGAAACCGCGCCCACGAGCTTTCGGGCAGAGGTTTCCCTGTGGAGGACGTGACGGGTCACGCGGCGGCCGAGGCGCTGATTCGAGCGCGCGGTGTCTCCAGAGTCGTCGGCTTTTACTCGACGACGTTGCTCCTGGCGTCGCCGGAGGAGGTGCGAGAAAGAGTCGCGGTGCTCCCCGAGGTGAAGCGAACCGGCGTGCGTCGCCCGGACTTGGTGGCACAAGCAGCGCGCGCGTTCGCCCGATCCGGGGTGCGCATCGTGTGGAGCTCTGCGTCGCCCAGTTCAGGAGAAGGTGCATGAACGCGCTTCCCGTCTTCGACGCCACGGTGGTCATTCGCCGCTACGGAGAGCCCGACTGGCTGCTCCTCGAAGCGCTCGAGGCCCTTCGCGTGCAAACCGAGGTCGTCCTCGATGTGTTGCTCCAGGACGTGCGGCGCTCTCCCGAGGTCGAGCGCTGGGTGCAAGCGGCGAGCAGCGAGACTGTAGCGTTTCGCTACACTCTTTTCGAAGACAGCTCCCTGTCTCGGGCGCGAAACCGTGGGGTCGCCGACGCGCGCGCGGACATCGTGCTCTTTTCGGAGCCGGACGCGCTTCCGGAGCCGAACTGGGCGAGCGTCATGACACGCGAGCTCCGCCGCTCGGGCGCAGCCATCGTCGGCAGCAAAATCGTCCCGGCGTGGCGCACGGAGCCTCCGTTTTGGACGCGCGCGCGCTTCGTCCGTGACCAATATTCGCTCCTGGATTTGGGCGACGAAACGGTAGAGGCCCCCAAGGTGTTTGGCGCCAGCTTCGGCTTGGATCGCACGAAAGAGCTCCGGGACTCGCAAGGAGAGCTCTTCGCGACGGGGCTCGGGCGCCGGGGTGGGGCCTTGTTCGGCGGCGAGGAGACGGACCTGTGTGCGCGCGCGCTCGCCGCGGGGCTCCGCGTGGTTTACACGGGACACACCTCGGTGCGGCACCAGGTGCTCCCGGAGCGGCTCACGTACCGCTGGATCGCCCGTCGCTTCTACTTTGCGGGGCGCGGCCGCGCGCAACGCGGCGGGCGGCCGAGCCCATCGACGCGACCCCAGCTCACGGACTATCTCGTCGCCTTACCGCTCCTGCCTTGGTACGTGTTGGGCGCGCTCTCCGAGCGGCTTCGGGTTGGTAATCTCGAGCGGGCGCCCCGACCCTGAATCCACGCATGCTGCTTCTCCGAGTTCTACGAACGCTTTGGGCGTTGCTCGAGCCGAAAAGACGTTGGGTCTTCGTTGGCCTGGTTGCGCTCTTGTTCGTGGCGGGGCTTTTGGAGATGGGCGGCATGTTCGTCCTCTTCGGCTACATCCATGGCCTCGAGCCGAGTGACGAGGGCCATCGCGCCGGCGCTGTGGCCAGGGTCATCACCCTCCTCTTGCGGCACCCTCCGTCACAGCTCACGTACGTGGCGCTCGGCGGCCTCATGGTGGTTGGCATGATGCTGACCAAGCACCTCCTGTCTGCAGGAGTGAATTTCGCGCTCAATCGCTTCCTCATGAAGCTGAACGAGCGGGTGGCGAAGCGCCTGTTCGAGGGTTACCTGCTGGCGCGCTACGAAGTGTTCGCCAGGCGAGGTACGTCCAAGCCCGCCGGTAACATCAGTCGCATTTTCGATTTGTTCAGCGCGTGCTTCGGTGCCGCCGCGCAGATCCTCTCGGACGGTGCGACGCTGTTCATGGTCGCCGCGCTGCTCCTCTTCGCTGATCCGGTGCTCACTCTGGGCAGCGCTGCCATCTTCGGGTCCGCGGGCGTGGGTCTCTACTTCGGTTTGCAGCGCAGCCTCATCCACATGGGGCGCGAGGAGCGCACTACACGGAAGGATGCATCCCAGTTCCTGAGCGAGGGTTTTCACGGGCTCATCGACAGTCGCCTGAACGACACGCGTGGCTTCTTCGTAGGAAACTACCTGCGAGCTTTGAGAAAGAACTCGTTGATTCGCCGTCGCAAGGTGGCGCTGTCGCGCTTGCCTCTGGCGCTCAACGAGGTGCTCTTGGCGGCCAGCATCGTCGTAGCCGTGCTCTACCTGACGCTGCGCGGCAGCGGCCTTCACGACGCGCTCCCCCTCCTGGCCATCTTCGGCTTCGCCGGAATGCGCATGACCGGAGCGATGTCACGCATCAGCAAGTCGGCGCAGGTCATCCGGAACAAGATTGAGGATTTCGAGTTCTTCACCAAGGCCGTCCACGAAGTCGCCCCGGACTTGTGGAGCGGCGAAGGTCCGCGCCTCGTCCCGAAGGACAACTACCTGTATGAGGAGCGGCCGTTGCCACCGGGCGTCGACGGACGCCTCCACGACGCTTTGGTGCTGGACGACGTGACGTTCTCCTATCCCGGCAAGAAGAAGCGGGCGATTCGGAACGTGTCGCTCACGATTCCGCGAGGAAAGTTCGTGGCGTTCTGTGGACCCTCGGGTGGAGGAAAATCCACGTTGGTGCTGCTCCTCATGGGGCTCATGAAGCCACAACAGGGGCACATCCGTTGCGACGGATGGAGCGTGTTCGAGCACATCCGCAAGTGGCACTCGAACATCGGCTACGTCGGCCAAGCCTTGTACGTCGCCGCGCGGTCGGTGAGGGAGAACGTCGCGTTCGGCTACCCTCCCGAGAAAATCGACGACGCCAAGGTTTGGCGAGCTCTCGATCTCGCCGCCGCAGCGGAGTTCGTGCGAGCGCTTCCCGAAGGGTTGGACACCAATTTACAAGAGGGGGGCTCGGTCCTGTCCGGCGGTCAGAAGCAGCGCATCGTCATCGCGCGGGCCCTGTACAACGACCCGGACATCCTTTTCTTCGACGAGGCGACAGCTGCACTGGACAACGTGACGGAGCGCGAAATCACCGCGGCCATCACACGCCTCAGCGGTCACAAGACGATCATCTGCGTGGCGCACCGCCTCAGCACGATCCAGGGCGCGGATACGATCCACCTGGTCGAAGGAGGGCAGGTGGCGGCGTCAGGCACGTACGACGCCCTGCTGGAGACCAGCGAGAACTTTCGTGCGTTGGCACAGGCAACACCACCGCTCGTGGCCCACGAAAGGGCGGGCTAACGTCCCGCCCGCCCTCGAGACTGCGCTCGGCCCGGTCAGAATGTTTCACCGGCGGCGTCCGTCTACCCCGCCCGAGTGGGCGAGGAATGGCGCAGGTCCTGGTTTGACGGAGGACCTGACGCGTGGTTGATTTGGCAAACTTTGGTGACGTATCCGAGAGGCGCTTCTATCCTCGTGCATTACCTCATCACGTTGCTAGGGCCCTGACCGTGGCCTCGTGCCCGCTGCATCGTTCTCGCGTTGCCCGTCTCAGTCTCTTCGCTTCCCGTCTCTTGAACTTCGGAAATAGAGCCTATGAAACCAGCGAAAGTCATTGCGGAAATCGGGTGTAACCACAAGGGCGACATGGCCGTCGCCAAGGAGCTCGTGATGGTGGCCGCCACGTTCTGCAAAGCGGACGTGGTGAAGTTTCAGAAGCGCCACCCGCGTGAGCTCTTGACCGAAGAGCAGTACCGCGCTCCGCACCCGAACCCGGCGCATGCGTACGGCGCCACGTACGGCGAGCATCGTGAGTTCTTGGAGTTCAACGCGGACCAGCACAAGCAGCTGAAGGACTGGTGCGAAGAGTTCGGCACCGTCTACTCTACGTCGGTTTGGGACGTCACTTCTGCCAAGGAAATCGTCCCGCTGAAGCCAGCGCTTTTGAAGATTCCCTCGGCGTGCAACCTGCACTTCGAAATGTTGGGTCACCTGTGTGACACCTTCGGCGGTGAAATTCATCTTTCGTTCGGCATGACGACTCACGAGGAGGAGGAGAAAATCGTCTCCTTCTTCGAGTCGAAGGGACGCGCCAAGGACGTGGTTCTCTACAGCTGCACCTCCGGCTACCCCGTACCGTTCGAGGACATTTGCCTCTTCGAGATCCCGCGCCTCATCAAGAGCTTCGGCTCGCGTGTGAAGGAAATCGGCTTCTCGGGGCATCACCTCGGCATCGCAGCGGACGTAGCCGCGCTCGCCTTGGGCGCCACCTGGATCGAGCGCCACTTCACGCTGGATCGTACCTGGAAGGGTACGGATCACGCGGCGTCGCTCGAGCCGGATGGTCTCCGCAAGCTCGTGCGCGACGTTCGCAACGTCGCCAAGGCGCTGGACTTCAAGAAAGAGCAGGTGCTCGACATCGAAAAGGTGCAGCGCGACAAGTTGAAGTGGCGCCCGCGCGGCTGAGCGCGTCCCCTGAGCGAATCCTTCGGCTTTCCTCCAGAGAATCATCGTGAGCTACGTGGCGTTCATCCCCTTGCGCGGCGGGAGCAAGGGGATCCCGGGCAAGAACATCAAGCCGATTGCCGGTAAGCCGCTGTGCCGCTGGACCATCGAGGCAGCGGCAGGCGCCGCTCGCATCGAGCGCGTCTACGTGGCGACGGACTCGCAAGAGATTGCGTCCACGGTGCGCGGGTTTGGCATCGACAAGGTAGAGGTCGTCGGTCGCGGAGAGGCGACGGCGACGGACACGGCGTCGACCGAGAGCGCCATGTTGGAGTTTGCCGAGCAGCAAGAGTTCGGCCACATGGTGCTCATTCAAGCCACATCGCCTTTGCTCACCTCGCGTGACTTGGACGAGGCCATCGTGGAGTTCGAGCGCAAAGGCGCGGACAGTCTCGTCACGGTCGTGGAGCAAAAGCGCTTCACGTGGACCGTCGGTGATGGCGGTGCCGTGCCAACGAACTACGAGCCGTCGCGGCGGCCACGCCGGCAGGACTTCGCGCCCTACTACGTGGAGAACGGCGCTTTTTACATCAGCGAGCGCAAGGGCCTTCTCGAGCACCGTTGTCGTCTTTTCGGGCGCATGGCGGCGCACGTCATGGCCGAAGAAACGTTCCACGAAATCGATGAGCCAGTCGACTGGAAGATCATCGAGGCCTTCCTCGAGGAGCGCACTCGGCGCGCGCAACACAGCCCGTTCGCGGAGCGTGCTCGGCGTATCAAGTTGGTGCTGACGGACGTGGACGGTGTGCTGACGGACTCCGGGATGTACTACTCCGAGTCCGGAGACGAGCTGAAGAAGTTCAACACGCGCGACGGCAAGGCGTTCGAGCTGCTCCGCAACGCCGGGATCCGCGGAGGCATCATCACCTCCGAAGACACGGAGCTCGTGGCGCGCCGAGCCAAGAAGCTCAAGCTCGACTTCTTGATTCAAGGCGCCAAGGACAAGGTGCCGGCGTTGGAGCGCATTCTGGCCGAGACGGGGCTCTCTTTGGAGGAGGTCGCCTTCGTGGGGGATGACCTGGCGGACGTTCCGCTCCTCGAGCTTGTGGGGCTCTCGGCGTGCCCTGCGGACGCGATGGCCGAGGCGAAGGCCAAGGCAATGTTCGTATGCTCCCACAATGGGGGCGAAGGTTGTGTTCGCGAATTCGTAGAGTTGATCCTGTCGCAGACGCGCGGGATCTAGCCCATCTTGGACAATAAGCATGGTCAGGTCATTCAAGACTCTGGTACGTCGCGCGCGCGGGGTCGCACGCGGAGTGGCGGCTGACAGCGCCGTTCGAATCAAGCCGTTCATCGAACGGCTCGAGGAGAAGCCGCGACGCATCAGTCGGATCGACTTGGAGCAGTTTGCCTTCTCGGGGGGGAGGCGCAACCAATGGATTGCGAAGCAGGTAGGCCAGTTGGCGGCGACGGCGCTTTCGGAGGGTCGCTATCGCTACCCGATATTCACCGAGCACGTCGACTATGAGCCGCCGGATCCCTCGGTGGTCTTCGTCTCGGTGTGCAACGACAAGTACGCTCCGGGGCTCGAGGGCTTGATTCTGAGTCTTCTGGACGTCTATCCGTCCTTTTCGAATCGTTTCGTCGTCTTCCACGACGGCTCGCTCTCGTTCTTGTCGCAGTGTCGGTTGCGCGACATCTATTCGGGGTTCTCGTTCATCCAGCAGAGTACGGAAAGGTACAGGGTGAAGATGGGGA
>JAEYVE010000257.1 GCA_023432025.1 Pseudomonadota bacterium | reverse complement strand
AACGCTGCCGACGATGACGGCGCGCTCGCCCAGGACCGTGAGCTGTTGGTCGATGTGACGCTCGAAGCGGAGCGACTGCTCGTGGCTGGGGACGTTTTTGATCGCCAAGAAGCTCACGAGGGCGAGGCCGCCGCCCAACACGGCCAGGGAGCGCAGCTCGAACGAAGCGCGGCCGGCGAGCGCGTCCAGCGTCACTCCGGCGAACACCGCGACGACGAGCTCCACCGGGATGACGTACACGTCGATGTCGGGAATGTCGTAGGTGAGGACCCAGGTCAGCTCACCGAGCGCCGAAAGCACGAGGACGACGGCAGCGCGGCGGTTCTTGCAGAGCACGACGCCCGCGAGGGCCAAGAGCGAAAGCGGCCCGAGGTCGCGCAAGAATTGGCCCAGAAAGCGTGGCAGGCGCTCCAGCAGCACCGCGCGGAGCGGGAAGGCGAACATGCGCCCCTGGTAGTCCGAGGCGGTGACGTAGCTCCAGAGCTCGCCGAGGGTGCGCGCCGAGTACTCCAAGTAGAGGGTGCTCTCCTTGGTGCGCGTGAGGATGTACCCGTAGAGCGAAGCGCCGAGCAGGATGCAGGCGGCCACCACGGCTACGCTCTTGGGACGGAGGAGCGCGCGAAAGTCACCCGTGAAGGTGGCGTACGCGAAGGCCGGCAGAAGCGTGACGACGGTCAGGTGATTGCCGAACGAGAGCGAGTAGACGGCGCACGCGACGAAGAACCAGAGCTTTCGGTCGGCGCGCCCGTCCCAGCGGATCAGCGAGTACAGGGTGAAAGCGACGAGCGCCGCGTTCAGCGAGTACACCTCGGCGATGACGCTTTGGTCCCAGAAGATGCGGGACACACCCAAAGCTGCTGAGGCGAGCCACGCGAACAGAGGGCGCACGCCGAGGCGGCGCTGGATTCCGTAGACGCCGAGGAGCGCGCCGATGGCCAGCACTGCGGAGAATGCGTTCAGGCGCGTCGCCAACGCGCCGATGGGCAGCCAGGCGAACGGGACGCTCGAGAGGATGTAGAGCGGGTATCCGGTGGGGTGTGTGGTGCCCACCAAGCGCCCGAGAAATTGCGCCTTCGTGGTGTCTCCGAAGTGATGGAGACCGGGCAGGAGCGTGAACCCGTAGAGCAGCGCGAAGACCACCACCAAGAGAACTTGCGGGAGAACCCGAAGCCAAAGTGGCGGAGGTGACGGAGGCTCGGGCGAACGCATCGCAGCGTCTTCGTAGCCTATTCCGGGCGACGCCGAGAGCGGTCAACTCTCGAGAGCAAGCGAGGAGGCCGGTGTCCCTCGGACCGGATCCCAACGGGGCGGGGCGAACGGCTCGTCGGACCGAGAGACGTTCGAGGCTCGATCGAGTCAGCCTGGGTCCCCGCCGTTCCCAAGGCGAGACCCCAAATAGCGAAAGGCCGGGGGGACCCGGCCTTCGATTTCCTTTTTTGCGCGCCCGGAAGGATTTGAACCTCCGACTTTCGGTTCCGTAGACCGACGCTCTATCCAGCTGAGCTACGGGCGCTGAGGGGCCGCGTTCATACCCACCGTCCGAGCCGTTGTCTACCCCTTCCGCAGGGGGAAAAGTCGAGTTCGGTCTTCTGGCTCGGGAAGCGGGGCGGCGGAGCGCCCCCAGGGCGTTTTTTCGTCACCGAGCGCCGAGCCACCCCCGGTACCCTGACGCGCCATGACGACCACGTCCCGCTCGGAGCCCGGCATTCCGGTGTTGTGCGGCTCGCTCTCCCGCTTCCCGTCGCCCCTCGGTCGGGTCATGCATGAGGCGGCCTACCGAGCGCTCGGACTCGACTACCGTTACCAGCCGTTCGAGATCCACGACGTGCGCGCCGCCCTGGACGCAATGCGCGCCCTCGGCATTCGCGGCTGCGGCGTGTCCATGCCGTTCAAGCTCGAGGTATTGGAGCACCTGGACGACGTCGACCCGCTGGCGGCCCACATTGGCGCAGTGAACACCATCGTCAATCAAGCGGGACGACTCACCGGTTACAACACCGACGCGTGGGGTGCCCGCGCTGCGTTCGAAGAAGAAGGACCGCTCGAGAACAGCCGAGTTCTTCTCCTGGGCGCAGGAGGAGCGGCACGCGCGGTGGCCTTTGCATTTCGGGAAGCGGGCGCGCGTCTGACTATCGTCAATCGTAGCGCCGCAAAGGCGCGTGAGCTCGCGCGCGCGGTGGAGGCCGAGCTCTCTTCCGACCTTTCCCTGGTCGGCGAGCTCGGGGACTACGACGCAGTCGTGAACGCGAGCTCCGTGGGAATGGCGGAAGTCGACCCGTCGAGCCCCGTGCCGGCGCGGGCGCTTCGCCCCGGGCTTCTCGTGCAAGACATCGTGTACAAGCCCACGCGCACCACGCTGGTCCGTGACGCGCTCGAGGCAGGCTGTCGTGTGGTGCACGGCGGTCGCATGCTCCTTCACCAAGCCACGCGTCAGTTCGAGCTCTACACCGGGGAAACAGCGCCGCGCGAGGTGATGGACCGCGAGCTGCGTCGTGCTTTGGGTGAGGCGCACCTTCCTTGAGCGCGTAGCACCTGCCTTGTCCACACGAGTCGGGGGATCTGCGGAACGGAGCGCTCGCCTTTCGCCGGAGCAAAAATCCAAGCCGAAGGCTGGAGCAAGTGCCTAGCGATTGCGCTCAGGCTGCGTGGCTCACCTCGTTTTTGCGAGCGTGGGGACGAAACATAGATTCGAACGGCGGGCGTGAGCTCTGCGCAGCTTTTTCGCGGCCTTTCCGAAGCCGTCGTCCGGCGCGCAATGCCGAGCTCGGTGTGAAAAAACTGCGGTCACCCTGGGCGCTGTGACAGCACTGTCATGGGTACTTGGCTCACCTCGAGGTGTCGCACGAAGAAGCTGTCGTGCGGAAGCACGACAACCGTGCGGAAACGCGCGCGCAAAGTACGTCTGGCACGCGAGATGCTTTAGCGCTCTTCATTGGAGTGCCTCGTATCGGGGCACTTCGGGTCGCAGCGAAACCGGCGGTTGCCTTTGCGGCACTCTCACCGGTTTCCCCGGCCGCTTCGTCTTTGCTTGCTTGTTCTTTCTTCTCTTCGAGCTTTCGCTTCCTGCTTGGCTTGCCCGCTGCTTCGTTCTCCGCAGCTCTTTGTCGGCTTTCGTTTGCGCCTTTTCCCTCGAAGCGTTCCTCCGACTCGCTTTCCGGGATCCCTAGGTTCTCCCGAGGCAATGCCTTCTGCTTAGTGCGGACGGCGTACTTCTCGGCGCTTGACGTCCATTGACGCTCGATGTCCCGGGACGCACTACGTTCTCGCGCACTACGTTCTCGCGCTTCACGTTCTCGGGCTGGGTGTCTTTGACGCCTGGTTGCTCTTCTTGGTGGGTCGACTCTTGGCTTGGTTCAAAGCTTGGCTTGGTTTCTGACTTCGTTTTTCTGACATTCTGCAAGAGCCCGACGTCCCCCCGTCCGGGCTCTTGCTCTTTTTGTGGTCGCTCTTTTCGCGCTCGCTCTGCGCTCGCTCTTCTCGTGCGCTGGTCTCCTTGCCCTGGCGACGTGCGCACTCTCTCGGGTGACATTTTCGTCGAGTACGGAGTGTTTCGTGGAAACGTCGGGCGGGTGGGGCCCGCGCTGGGGCGCTTCTCCGACAACGGCGGACCGCTCGCAGCCATTCCTCCTCAGGGCGGCGGCGTGTCGGAGGCTCGCGAGCTTGGGGGCGGCAGCCCACGCGCGACGACGTGCTGTTGGGGGCTCGATACGACGAGTCATGGGCGGCCGCTTCATCTCGCGTTGGGCGCCGTCCGGGCCTCCCGTGCGCCGTCTCGGTGTCACTGAGCGTGTCCGAGCGGGACGCGAAAGAGCTGGTCGTGGGGAGCCTCTGCGTGACAGCGCGCGCAGCGCGCGAGCTCGTGTGCGCTCTCGGCTGCGCCTTCGGCGCGCTCGAGGCGATAGCGCCAACGTCCTTCGACTTTTTGCATGGCGAGCACCCAGGGCGCTTTCGCCGTGGGCGACGTGGCGGAAGGTGATTCGACGAGACTGGAGGATGGGGTGGACGGCTGCGGAGTCCACAGCAGGAATAGCTCGGCGCCTTCCGGGAGGGCTTCGCCCGACGCGTAGGCGGCGACGTCCGACGAGCGCAGGCGCAGCTCGCTTTGCGCGTGGCGCCCGAAGTGCTGCTCGCTCACGAAGGGGCCTGCTTGGACGGGCAGTGCCCGCGCCGCCTCGAGCAGGAGACGTGGCGCGGGCGCGGCGGCGCGGCGAGGTGCGGACTGTGCCGAGGGCTCCGGTGTCCCCCCACAGCCCACGACCAGGGCGAGGAGCGTGCAGCTGACGCAGGCGGTTCTCGTTCTCGACGGCTCCTTGGCTGACCGGGGCAGCGGTGCGTGGTAGCTGGCAGTCATGGTGTGGGATGCCGCTGGCGCGCGCGGGACGCAGTTTCGTTGGAGTGAGCGCTCGCAGCAATCGGCGCCCGTGCCCGAGAGGCGTGGCTCGGCGGAGTCGTTCGCTCGGCGTGCCGCGGCACTCGAGGTGCGCCGAAGCTGGGGACTTCAGGCCTGGGCACGGGCGGCCTGGGCATTCGGAGGCTGGGGACGCGGCGCGCGCCGCGCTGCGGCAGGTGGGGTGGTTGCCCTGCTCGTGGGCGCGTGCAGTGAGCGCCCGACGCCACAGGTCGCCGCTCCCGCGGCGCCGGAGAGCGCCGCGCCCGCGCCGCGCGTCGAGGTGGGGGAAGCTCCGCCGCCCGACGCGAGCATTCCCGTGCCGCGCCGCCCGCTCACCGAGCGCGCTTGGCTCGGTGTGGAGCTCCGGGATCTCGAGCGAGGCCAGGCGGGCGTGCGCATCGCGCGCGTCTTTCGCGGCTCCCCTGCGTACTTTCAGGGCCTGCTCGCTGGGGACGTCGTGCTCTCTTTGAACGGGCAAGTGGTGAGTGAGCCGAGTCACGTTCACCAGGCCGTTCAAGAGAGCGAGCCGGGCGCTCGCCTCAGCGTGCTCTTCGAGCGTTCCGGAAAAAAGCGCCTGTTCGACGTGGGGCTGGGCAACTTGCCGGACGCGGAGGACTTGGCTCGTTTGAACTTCGTCGGGACTCGCGCGCCGGACTTTTCCGAGCTCCGCGCGGTGCAGGGAGACGTCGCGCGCTCGCTCGGCGAGCTGTCGGGGCGCGTGGTCGTGCTCGAGTTTTGGGCGCGCTGGTGCGGCGCGTGTCGCTACCTGGTGCCCGTCATGAACCGCTGGCACGCGGAGTATCGGCCGCAAGGCGTGACGGTGCTGGGCCTCACGAGTGATCCGCTGTCGCTCGCGGATCGCACGGCGCGTGAGCTCGGCATGGAGTACCCGCTGGCGAGCGACGCGGACGGCCGCACCAGCGTGGCATACGCGGCCAACGCGGTGCCCATGGTGTTCGTCATCGATCAACGCGGCGTGGTGCGGGACGTCATGGTCGGCTTGAGCCAACAGCGCCTGGGCGAGCTGGAAGCGCTCGTTCAGGAGCTGGTGGAGGCAGGCTGAGCGCGATGCGGTAGGATGGGCCCCCATGGATGACGGCAAGCTGCGCGACTTGGTCGCGCGAACGGAGAAGGGCGGCGCGCCGCACTACCACGAGCGAAACGCCGAGCGCGGCAAGCTCTTCGCTCGCGAGCGCATCGCGCGGCTGGTGGACGAAGGCAGCTTCGTCGAGGACGCGCTCCTCGCCAACTGCGCCGATCCGGAGCTCGCCGCGGACGGCGTCATCACCGGCGTGGGAACGGTGTCGGGTCGCGTCGTTTGCGTGGTGGCCAACGACTCCACCATCAAGGCGGGCTCGTGGGGCGCGCGCACCGTGGAGAAAATCCTGCGGGCTCAAGAAAAGGCGACGAGCCTTTCGTGCCCGGTGTTTTATCTGGTCGACAGCGCCGGGGCGCGCATCACCGATCAGGTGGAGATGTTTCCGGGTCGCCGTGGGGCCGGGCGCATTTTCTACAATCAGGTGCAGCTGTCCGGGCAGGTGCCGCAAATTTGTCTCTTGTTCGGGCCATCTGCAGCCGGCGGCGCGTACATCCCCGCGTTTTGCGACGTGGTCGTCATGGTGGACGGCAACGCCAGCATGTACCTCGGCTCTCCGCGCATGGCAGAAATGGTCATCGGCGAGAAGGTGACGCTCGAGGAAATGGGCGGCGCCAAAATGCACACCAGCGTGTCGGGCTGCGGTGACGTGCTCGTGAAGACCGAGGAGGAGGCCATCGCCTGGGCCAAGCGTTACCTCGCCTTCATGCCGCAGAACCACGAGCACGAGCCGCCCAGCGCCGCCGAGCTCCCGCCCGCGCACGGGCTCGCGCCCCTCGAGCAAATCGTGGTGGCCGACGAGAACAAGCCCTTCGACATGATGCACGTCATCGACCACGTGGTGGATGCGGGCAGTTTTTTGGAAATCAAAAAGCGCTTCGCCAAGGAAATCATCACGGGCTTTGCGCGCGTGGCGGGGCGCGCCGTGGGCATCGTGGCCAACCAGCCGAAGCATCTGGGCGGGGTACTGTTCGTCGACAGCGCGGACAAGGCAGCGCGTTTCATTTGGCTCTGCGACGCCTTCAACGTGCCGTTGCTCTACTTGGCGGACGTGCCCGGTTTCATGATCGGCACCAAGGTGGAGCGCCAAGGCATCATTCGCGCGGGCGCCAAAATGATTTCCGCCGTGAGCGAGGCGACGGTGCCCAAGCTGAGCGTCATCGTGCGCAAGGCATACGGCGCGGGTTTGTACGCCATGTGTGGCCCGGCGTTCGAGCCCGACGCGTGCATCGCCCTGCCGACGGCGTCCATCGCGGTGATGGGGCCCAGCGCGGCCGTCAACGCCGTGTACTACAACAAGATCCAAGAGGTGCCGGAGGGCCCGGAGCGCGACGCGTTCGTTCAAAAGTTGCGCGACGAGTACCGTGAGGACGTGGATTTGCAGAAGCTCGCGAGCGAGCTGGTGGTCGACGCCTTGGTGCCCTTCGAGGATTTGCGCGCGGAGGTGGTGCGCCGCTTTGCGCTCGCTGCGGGCAAGCGTGAGCGGCGCCCCGCCAAGAAGCACTTGGTGCCGCCGGTTTGAGGCAACACCTCGCCCGTGCGTGGCGGCGATGCGCGTGGGCTCACTCGTTTGAGTCGTGGGGGCAACGGCGCTAAAGCGGCGCATCTTGCCGACGTGCCCGCCCCGCATCGTAGCTCCCGCTGGCTCTCTTGGGCCGTTCACGTCGCGGCTGGCTCGATGGTCCGGCCAGGAACGGTTCGGCGGAGAGCCGACCAGCGCTAGGATGATTCCGTGAGACTTGCTCGACCACTTCGCGTCTCTTGGTTTGCCCTGGGCTCGGCCTGGGCGGCGGGCTTGCTCACGACCTTCCTGTCGCTGCACGCGGACGCGGACGTCGACGCGCGTCGGCTCTTCGGCGCAGCGTCAGCGCGCGTGACCCCGTCGCGCACGGCGCGCGCTTTGGGCGCCACGGATCTGGGGCTCGGGCTCGTGGTCCGGCTGCCTCCCGGCGCCACCGCGGAGGAGCGAGGTCTCGTCCCGGTCACGGGCGGGCTCGCGACGGTGCGTGGCTCGGCGCCGCGTCTCTTGGACGTGATCGAAAAGAACCCGGATTTGTCGTTTCGCTGGTCGGCCCCGTTTCGTCCGATGATGGACCGAGCCGCCACGTGGACTGGTAGCGCGTATGCGCGTGAAGAAACGGGCCTCTCTGGGCAGGGCGTCATCGTCGGCGTCGTGGATACGGGCGCGGACACGAAACATCCCGCGCTGCGGAACTCGGACGGCACGACGCGCATCCGTCACCTCATCGACTTCGCGCAGTCGCCTCACGAGCCGCCCAGTCCGCTCGAGGTCGCCTACGGCTGCGGCGAAGTGGAGGCCCCGTGCAGAATCTTCGACGCCGAGGAAATCAACGCGCTCCTCGCCAACGACGTTTCGGATGACGAGCCCACGGACGACGAGGGGCACGGTACGCACGTGGCGTCGCTGGCGGCGGGCAACGGCGCACCCGACGGCAAGTACGTCGGCGTAGCGCCGGGCGCCGACTTGGTGGTGGCCAAGGTCACGGCGCTGGACGGCTCCATCTCGGACGCGGCCATCCTGCTCGGAGCGCGCTTCGTCTACGAACGCGCCCGCGAAGAACGCAAGCCGGCGGTGGTCAACATCAGTCTGGGCTCGGACTTTGGCGCTCACGACGGGAGCTCCAGCCTCGAGCGCGGCTTGGCCGAGCTGGTCCGCGTTCCGGGCCGAGCACTCGTCATTGCAGCGGGCAACAGCGCAGGTCTCTATGGGCGAGACCTCACTCCGAGCTACCCGGGGCCGTTCGGCGTGCACACCGAGGTGCACGTGCCGGCGGGCGGAGTGGCCACGGTTCCGCTGCTCACGCCCGTCGAAGGCGCGGCGCGGACACGCGGCGCGGTGTACGCCTGGATCGCGGCGAAGCCGGGGGACGAGCTGCGCGTCGGCGTCGACACGGGTCAAGGCAAGAACATCCCGGTCGTGGCGCGTGGGGGCGCCGTCACTTACTCGGGCTCGGACATCGGAGACTCCGACGACATCGAGGTGACCATTCTAAACGGCATCGACGACTCCGAAATCGGGAACGCACCCGAGAGCGCGGTCGTGCTCGTCAGCGGTGAGTGGAGGGCGGGACGAGTGTTCGGTCTTCGCCTGGAAGGAAATGCGTCGGCGAGAGTTTGGGTGGCGAGCGCGGGCGATTTGGACCCTCGCGTGAGCTTGGGCGCGGTGCTGCCGCGTGCCCGCAAGGCGGGCACCATTTGTGTACCCGCCACGCATCCGGACATCATCGCGGTGGGCGCAACGCTGAACCGCACGACGTGGCTGGACGCAGCGGGCAACCGCCCGGACGAGAGCCGACATGGGTCGCTCGACGACGCGCCCGAAGACACCACGGCGTATTTCAGTTCCGCAGGTCCGACGAACCTTGGCTTCCTCAAACCGGACCTCGTGGCGCCCGGCGCCTTCGTCATCGGCGCCATGAGCAGAGAAGCCGATCCGCGCGTCAGCGCTTTCAGCGACTTCGCGAGCGGCGGCACCTGTGAAGATCCGGAGGACGAGTGCTACGTCGTCAGCGACGACTACGCGGTGTCGTCCGGTACGTCCATGTCGTCGCCCATCGTGGCGGGCGCGGTGGCGCTCTTGCTCGAGCGGGACCCCACGCTCACCCAGACGCAAATTCGCGATCTCCTGCAGGCGGGCTCACGACCCATCGAGGGCCTGGCTTTCGTCGAGCAGCAGGTGGGCGCGGGCGCGCTCAGCGTCGTGGGCGCATTGAAAGCGCAGGACGCGGCCTCGCTGCCTCCGTCCGAACCCGTGGAGGCGACGCTCAGCCTGGCGGAGGCCTTTGTCTATCCGGACCCAGAAGCTCCGCTGCGTGGCGTCATCGTGCTGCGCAACGCCGAGGGGGAGCCGGCGAGCGGTTACGACAGCGGGCGCTTGGCGCTCTCCGCCGAAGGTGCCTCGTCGCAAACCTTCGAACGAGTGAGCGACTCCCTGTACCGCTTCGTGGTGTCAGCGCCGCGTGGCAGCGGCGGCAGCAAGCTCCGTCTATCGGTGAGTTACGGCGGAGCCAAGCTCGCGGCGGCCGAGGTTCCCATCGCCGTGGATCCCACGGTTGCGGAGGAGGGCTTCCGCGCGCGCGGCGGGTGCAGCGTCGGGCCGGGTCGGGCGGCGACGGTGACGGGCTGGGCCGCGCTCGCTGGTGGACTTGGGCTGGGCGGGCTGTCTTGGCTGCGTCGGCGCCAGCGTCGCGTCGGTTGATGCTCGCTACAAAACGTCGGCCGTAAGATACACGGTGCAGCCGTGCGGCTCGGACGGCGTGTGGTCGGGGTCGAAGGGGTGCGCCAGATCCACCCCACCGAGATTGGTGCCGACGAGGACCAATCGCCGCGTTTGGTCGAGCCCTGCGATGCGCTGCTCGGTGATGGGCCTGCGTTCCTGGAAGGGAATGTGAAGCCGGGCTTGCTCCTGGCCCTCGGCGTCGAAGCGAAGCACGGACCATACCCACGACACGGGGCCTTCGCAGGTGGCACGGAGCGCCAGAATGTTTCTGGTGTGATCCATTTCCACGACGACGTACGCCGAGCCCGTTGGCACCAGAGGGCGCGGCAACACCAGGTTTCGCGGCAAGCTCGAGCTCTTGATGGACCAAGCGCGCCGTACGGTGGCGAAGGTGCCCGGCCAGCCGAGCCAACCATCTCGGCGGTCAGCGAGAAAACGTGCGCTCGCGAGCTCGTCCCAGAAACGCGCTACCCGCCTGCGGTCCTCGTGAAAGGTGCCGCGCACCACGTCCGCCACGTCCGGCTCGGCGCGCCAGCGCAGCGCGCCGGCGGGAGTTCGTGTGGCGGCGAGCGCGAGCGCCAGCGTCGAGGTGACGAGCGGCGCGCGCAAATCCCCCAAGCGATCCAGGTATTCGAAGAAGATGCCTTGCCCCGGGCTCAGCGCGTCCAGTCGCCTGCCGAGCACGCCCCGCTCGGGCGCGTGCTGCACGCGAAAGATCGCGGCTTCGTCCTCGGCGGTGGGCGGGCGTACGGACCAACCGACGTGCGCGGCGTAAGCGCGCCGCTGCGCCGGGCCCAGCGCAGGTGAACGCGCCGCGGAGCTGGCCTCCGCGACGCACGTCGTGGCCGAACGAGTCAGGTCGCTTGCGTGGCCGACGCAAAAGGCCGCCGCGCGATCGAAGCCGCGCGTGGGCAACGGCTCGAGGTGCACCTCGAGCGCCTCGTCCTCGTCGGAGGTTTCGAGGAACCAGTCGACGTTCGACGCGCTCGCGGGTCGTTCGAGGTACCAGTCGAGCTCGTCGCCGCCGCCGGCGAGGTCGTCTGGATGGGGCGCGGGTAGGCGAGCGCCATACACGAGCTGGTCGTAGGCGCCTTCGAGCTCGAGCAGGGCGCGCATCCGTAAGTGCGAGTCCCCTCCGTGGACGCAGACGGGCCTCTGAACGGAGCAGCGAGTCCCGCCGACTTGGGGACGCGGCGTGAACCAGCGCAGAGCGCCCGTGGGAAGGGCTGGGTCCACCAGCGCTTCTGCGCGTTCGTTCTCGAGCGGGCCTCCGAGCAGAAGAGGCGGCTCCGGGCGCGATTTGCTTTGGGCATGCGACGCGCCGACGCCGAAGACCCACGTGGCCAGCCACACAGCCAGCGCGAGTGGGCGCGCGCAGTCGCGTGTCGGGGCGAGCTTGCGCGCCTCGAGTCGTGTTCGTTGGTGGATGCTCGTCACGCGTCGGGGGCCCTCGGACGTACCGCGGTCAATTTGACACTCTGCTCCGGCCCGACCCTATACTGTCGCGCACGAGAGCGCTGCCAACGCTCCACTCGACGCCGATGATACCCCGCTTCGATCCGACTCGCGCCGTTGTCTTCGACTTGGCGCAAGGCCAGCTCCGTGACGACGAGGGCATTCATCGTCTCAACGTTCCCGTCGATGCGCTCTTGCGCTTGGCGGAAGCCGCCGGTCCGGACGCGCTGCGCGACTTCGGCCAAAGCCTGGGCAGTGAGGTGGGCCGCCGCGTGCTGCGCCGCCTCGGTGACGTCGCGGCGGGGGCTTCGACCGAGGCTTGGGTCGAGCACGTGGGTGGAGAACTGGCGTTGGTCGGCCTGGGAAACCTCAGCGCCGAGCGTTGGGGCCGGGTGCTCGTGCTGGCCGTGGCGAACGCGCCGGTGGGCGCGGAGGCGCTCTTGGCCTCCGTGGTCGAAGGCGCCCTGCAGCGCGCCCTCGGGCGCGAAGTCAGCGCCGTCTCTTTGGCTCGGGGCGGAGAAACGCTGCGCTTGGCCATTCTGAATCGGCGAGCGGCGGAGCGTGCCCGCGAGTGGCAGAACGAAGGTGCGTCGTGGGTACAAATTTTGGAGCGCTTGCACGACGCGCGAGGTGAAGCGTGAGCGTTCAGACCCGCATAGCGAAACTCGAGGGGCTCTTGGGGCGCATTCAGCAGAATGCTCGGGCACCTCGCTCGGTCGTAGCTGCCCCGCGGGGAGCTGCGGCGCCGGCGTCGGCCATTTTGGAGGCTGCTCCGTCCGCTCCAGCTGCTGCTGCGCCACCCGCGTCGCGCCCGTTTGCGCCGCCGCCGTCTTCACCGATCGCTGCTGCGCCACCCGCGTCGCGCCCGTTTGCGCCGCCGCCGTCTTCGCCGATCGCTGCGGCTCCGCCCTCGTCGCGCCCGTTTGCGCCGCCGCCGTCTTCGCCGATCGCTGCGGCTCCGCCCTCGTCGCGCCCGTTTGCCGCCCCGCCGGTCGGGGTGCCGCTCGCTGCCGTGCCGCTCACGACGGTCTCGGTTCCGGTACGCCCGCCCATCGTCGAGGTTCCGTACACTCCGCCGTCATCCCGCGGCGGGGAGGACGTCGACGATCTGCTCGCTCGATCGCCTGAATCTTCCAGTGCCGTTTCGTCGTCGCCAGTGTCTTCGCGCCACATGGTCGAGGAAGAGCTGGTGATCGAAGAGCCGGTCTTCGACGACGTGGTGATCGAAGAGCCCGTGCTCGCCGAGGAGGCCGCAGCGGAGCTTTCCAGGCCAGCGTCGGTCGCGCCATCCTCGCCGGAGCTGTCTTTCGACGACGTGGTCGTGGAGGTCGAGGTCGAGTCTCCGGTTTCGGAGCGCGGTGGCTTCGGACTGGATTTGATTCACGAGGAGCCTGCTTCCAGCCGTCGTGCGCACGTTGCCACGAGCATGGACGAAGCCTTGGCGGGGGCAGCTGCCCACTTGGAGCCCCCACCGGCGTCGGAGCCGGCGCCCGCCGTTGCCGCTCCCGCGGAGCCCGCGCGTCCAGAAAGCGTGTTCCCCACCACCGAGCAACTCGGTCAAACGGTTGCGCTCGAAGAGGGCTCTCTGGAAGAGCTGGAGCTGGACGAGCCTCTGAGCGAAGCGGAAGAGCCGGAGCTCGACATGAGCATGTCCCCCGAGGCGGAGCAGCTCGAGGCGGACCTGCCGGCGGCGGGCGGGGGCGCTTACGACGCCGCGTTGGCCTCTCCGCCGGAAGCACGACAAGAGCTGGAGCGTGTGCGCCTCGGTCAGGTGCAGGCGGACGTGGTGGCTCGCCCGCTGATTTCCACGAACGTCGTGGATTTCGTGAACGCAAGCTCGCGAGAGCACCCCGGCAGCTTCTTGGAGCTGCTCGACCAGTCGCTTTCGCTGGGCTGAGCCGAGCCTCGCCCGAGGGTGGGCACTTTCTCGGGGCATATCGAGAGCCGTAAATCTGGTTCGAACTGCAGAGGGCGCGGAAGGAGGCTCACGTGCGACTGGCGACTCGGAAGGACGGGACGCGGGACGGCGAGTTGGTGGTCGTGGCGAACGACGGCGCGCGCTACGCGACCGCGCGCGCCATCGCGCCTCACCTTCAGGCGGCGTTGGACGACTGGGCAGAGGTGGCGCCCCGCCTGGCGGAGCGTGCATTTGCCCTCGACGAGGATTCCATACGGAGCGAGCCGCTCGTCCTGGAGCAATTGGCGGCGCCTTTGCCGCGCGCTTACGAGTGGATCGACGGCTCGGCGTACATCAATCACATCCTCTTGGTGAGAAAGGCGCGCGGCGCTGCTCCCCCCGAGACGCTCGAGACCGATCCGCTGGTTTACCAAGGGGGCTCGGGGTGTCTCCTCGGTCCGCGGGATGACATTTGGTTGGAGGAAGCGGCGTGGGGCCTCGATTTCGAGGCGGAGGTTTGCGTGATTTTGGGGGACACGCCGCGCGGCGTTCGCGCGGAGACGGCGAGCGACTACGTGCGGCTCGTGGCGCTCGCGAACGACGTTACCTTGCGCAACTTGGTGCCGGACGAGCTGGCCAAAGGGTTCGGCTTTTTCGTGTCGAAGCCGGCGACTGCGTTTTCTCCGTTCGTCGTGACGCCGGATGAGCTGGGTGACGCGTTCCATGGTGGTCGCGTTCACCTGCCTCTCCGTTCGTACGTCAACGGCGCTCTGGTGGGGGATCCCGAGGCGGGGAGCGAAATGCACTTTTCCTTCTTCGACTTGATTGCGCACGTGACGCGGACTCGCTCGCTGACCGCCGGTACTTTGCTCGGAAGCGGAACGGTGTCGAACCGAGACGAAGCGCGCGGCGTGTCGTGTTTGGCGGAGCGACGAACTCGAGAAATCTTGGCGACCGGGCAAGCCGAGACGCCGTACTTGAGCGCCGGGGACGTGGTGCGCATCGAAATGCGGGACCGCGCGGGACGCAGCGTGTTCGGCGCCATCGAACAGCGTGTGGTGGGCCGCTCGTCGTAGCTTGCGCGCTGGGGCGTCCCACGTTTGACGCGGGCATGCGCCGGGGACAATGCTCGCTGCCATGAAGCTCTACACGTACTTCCGTAGCTCGTGTGCGTGGCGCGTGCGCATTGCGCTTGCTTACAAGGAGCTCGCTTTCGAGCCGGTGTTCGTGCACCTGTCACGCTCCGGCGGCGAGCAGTTCACGCCCGACTACGCCAAGAAGAACCCGCAGTCGCAGGTGCCGCTCTTGGAGGTGGGCGAGGGCGAAGGGGCGCTTCGCCTCACGCAGTCTCTCGCCATTTTGGAGTACTTGGAGGAAGCGCACCCCACGCCCGCGCTCCTGCCGAGCGAGCCGTCGCGGCGCGCCGAAGCGCGGCGCATCGCGGAAATCGTGAACTCGGGCATTCAACCCTTCCAAAACCTGGCGCTGTCGCGCGCGCTCGCCCAACACGGCGTGGACTCGGCGCCCGTCACGCGCGGCTACATCGAGGAAGGTTTGAACGCCATCGAGCGCTTCGCGGAGCGCACCGCGGGCGCCTACTTGGTGGGGGACCAGGTGACCTTCGCCGACGTCTGTGTCATTCCGCAGCTCTTTGGCGCGCGGCGTTTCGGTTTGAACGTGGAGAGTTACCCCACGATCGCGCGCGTCGAACGAACGTGCGCGGACCATCCCGCGTTCAAGGCGGCGGCGCCGCAGGCGCAAGCCGACTACGAAGCGTGAAGGAGAGCCGGCGCCGTAAGGCGCGAGCCGGCGCCGCAAGGCGCGAGCCGACTACGAAGCGTGAAGGAGAGCCGGCGCCGCAAGGCGCGAGCCGGCGCTGGTGTGACGAACGGAGTGTAGTGCGGGAGCACCGCGCGTCGTTGGGCTTGTCCTACCCCCGCGGTGTTTCTCGACCCCGCGAAGAGCGTTCTGGACCGCGCTGAGTCGCGGTGCGATCCTGTTGGCTACCATGGCCTCTTCACGCGAATCGTTGGGGATCTTGGGTATCGAGGCTTTGCACTACTACGTGCGAGATCTCGAGCGGGCGCGGCGCTTTTACGTCGAGCGCATGGACTTCGAGGAAATCGGCGAGAGCGGGCCCTTGCTGCGTGAAGGGGGGCGCCAGCGCTCGCTCGTGTTTCGTGCGGGCGAGTGCAACGTGGTGTGCTCCACGCCAGAAGGAGAAGGTGGACGCGCGGCGCGCTACTTGCGCTTGCATCCGGATGGCGTGGGCAGCGTGGTGTTTCGTGTGGAGGACGCGGAGCGCGCGTTTGCGCTGCTCGACGCGCGGGGCGGCACCCCCATCGAGGCGGTGCGTACGGTGGATACGCCACGTGGACGCATCAAGACCTTCGTCCTGACGACGCCGTTCGGCGACACGACGTTTCGCTTTCAGGAGCGTGACCCGGACGCACCGCTCTTTTTCGGACTGGATACGTACGACGCGCCGCGCGGAGGGCAAAACCGTTTCGGTATCGAGCGCTTCGATCACGTGACCGCGAACTTCGCCACGATGAGCCCGGCGCTGCTGTGGCTCGAGCACGTTCTGGGGTTCGAGCGTTTTTGGGAGGTGCAGTTTCACACGGACGACGTGCACGGCGAGGCAGGGGAGCACGGCTCGGGACTGCGCTCGGCGGTGATGTGGGATCCGGTGAGCGGCGTGAAGTTCGCGAACAACGAGCCGTACCGGCCGCACTTTCGTGAGTCGCAGATAAACATTTTCCACGAGGAGAACCGTGGGGACGGCGTGCAGCACGTGGCGCTTCACGTGCAAGACATCGTGAGCTGTGTGCGCGGCCTGCGCGAGCGGGGCGTGGAGTTCATGCCCACACCCAAGAGCTACTACGAGCTCTTGCCTGCGCGCCTCGAGCGGCTCGGCGTGGGCACCCTCGACGAGGCGTTGACGGTGCTGGAGGAGCTCGAAATTTTGGTCGACGGCGCCGCGGACCGCTCCTACTTGCTCCAGATTTTCTTGAAGGACTCGGCCGGCCTCTACCACGAGCCGGAGGCAGGGCCGTTTTTCTTCGAGCTCATTCAACGCAAGGGGGATCGCGGGTTTGGCGCTGGCAACTTCCGCGCGCTCTTCGAGAGCATCGAACGAGAGCAGCGAGGCGCTGCCGAGCGAGAGCCTTCGAACGGCTCCGCGGGAGGCGCGTGATGCTCGGTCGACTCGCCACGGGTGTCTATCCGGCGCGGCCGCACACCTTGCTCGAAGGCCCGCCGGGGAGCCCGCGCACGTTGCTTTGGGAGGAGTGCATCACGCGGGACGGCTTCGATGGTCCGTACACCATCGCTTACCGAGCCGGGCGTCCGCACGAAGCCCGCTCCGTCGCGGCTCGCGTGACGTTTCCGACTCCGCGTGTGGAAGCCGCCGACGACGACGCGCTCGCTTTGCGTCGTCGTCACTACCGGAGCGGCGCGGTGGAGAGCGATGGCGCGCCGCTCGCGGCGCGTCGGCCCCTGCTGTGGAACCAGGACGTGACTCTTTCCGTGCTGCGACCGAGCGAGTCGGATTCGGTGTACTTCGCCAACGGGGACGCGGACGACTTGTACTTCGTGCAGGAGGGCGCGGGCACGCTGCGCTCGGTGCTCGGCGACGTCTCGTTTCGCGCGGGCGACTACGTGTGCGTCCCGCGGGGGCTCACGCATCGCTTCATGCTTGCGCCGGGCGCGCCGCAGCTTTGGTTTTCGATGGAGTTTTCGGGCGCGGTGGACGTGCTTGCCCAGTATCGAAACGCCCAGGGCCAGCTGAAAATGGACGCTCCGTACGGTCACCGGGATTTTCGTGGGCCGGTGTTCCTGGGCCCGCTCGACGAGCGCATTCGCCACGTCGTCGTGAGAAGGCGCGGACGCTTTCACGGATTCGACTGGGAGCACTCGCCGCTCGACGTGGTGGGGTGGGACGGAGCGCTCTACCCGTGGGCGTTTTCTATTTTCGACTTTCGAGCGAAGGTGGGGCGGGTGCACTTGCCGCCCAACGTGCACGGTACGTTTTCTGCTCGAGGTGCGCTCGTGTGTAGCTTCGTGCCGCGGCCGCTGGACTACGACGAAAGCGCGTTCGCTTGTCCGTACCCACACTCGTCCGTGGACGTGGACGAGGTGCTCTTCTACAGCCGGGGAAACTTCACTTCCCGACGTGGGGTGGGCCCGTGTAGCATTTCGCATCATCCCGCGGGCATCACTCACGGACCACACCCGGGCGCCTACGAGGCGAGCCTGGGCGCCCAGCGCACGGACGAGGTCGCGGTCATGCTCGACTGCGCGCGCCCGCTCGACCGCACGTCGTTCGCCCGCGCAGTGGAGGACGCCGGCTATCACGATTCGTTCGTCGAGAGCCGTGAGTGAAAAGTGAGGCGAAGGAAGAGTTGACCCGGCCGACGGGCCCAGCTGGTTGTCCCGGGGCGCCGAGCCACTGCCGGCAGCCTTCTGCCTCCTGTGTGATTGCTCAGTGGGAGCGCACGAACTGGACTGTGACGGTGCAGCTTTGTCGTGTGCTCAGAACATTCCTAAAAAACACCTACGAATCGCCAGCTGACGACGGCGCCAAGGTGTGCTCCAGTCGTACTGGACATGACCATGAGCTGGCTTTCACTTCCCTCTCGCCTAGCTGCAGTCGCGGGTCTCGCTCTCTTGGCTGCGTTCGCGTCTTGCGCGCCCGCTGCCAAGGACAAGTGCACCGGACCCTACTGCGATAACAACAACCCGGGCATCACCTGTTCCCCAGGCCAACTCGTCTGCGGCACCACGTGCGTGGACACGGGCTCGGACCCAGCCAACTGCGGACAGTGCGGTAACGTCTGTACTGCGGGGCTGTTCTGCTCGCAGTCCGCGTGCTCGGGTACGTGCGCGGCGGGCTTGACGGCCTGCGGACAGAGCTGCGTGGATCTGGCGTCCAGCGCGACCCACTGTGGTCAATGCGGCGTGGCGTGCCAGCCAGGTGCGGCGTGTGTGGCGAGCGCTTGTCAGGCGCCGATGGGCACGGGCGGCGGCTCGGGCGTAGGGGGCTCGGGCACCGGAGCGGCGAGTGGCGTCGGTGGCAGCGGCACCGGCGGTGCCGTGGGTACGGGCGGCGGCGCCGGCAATAGCCTCTTGGGCGGCTACCATGTTCACGGCGACTGGGCGGGCTTTGCCTTTACCTTCGTGGACGAAGCCAAGACCGCGACCATTTCGCCGGCTCACTTCGAGGACATGGTCGATCGGGACGGTCCGTACTGCGTCAAGGGCAGCGTCGCCGCCACGACGACCTACAGCTCCATCGCGGCGGTCGGCTTCAACGTGAGCCAGCCGAAGCAAGAAGATGCTCCGGTCAACAAGATCGCCTCCACGGGCGACGGCGTGTACATCGACATCAAGGTGAACAGCGGCGCCACGAACGTGCGCGTCCAGCTCGAGGACGGCACGGATCCAGCGGCCCCGGACTCCGCGGAGCACCGCTGGTGCGCCAACCTGACGGTGGGCCCGGACGGAACCTTCAAGGACACGCTGCCGTGGGAGGCGTTCAACACGACGTGTTGGGATGCTGCTACGGGAACGCCTTTCAACCCCGCCACGCAGCTGGCGAAGGTCGTCATTTACATTCCGGACCCTGGCGCGGGCGCGGCCGTACCGTTCGACTTCTGCGTCAACGACATTGGTCCCGCCAACGTCACCGGTCGCGGTACGGGTGAAATCGTCGCCAACTGCGGCACCAACGTGACCTGGGGTGCCACGTCGACCAACCAACAGTTCCACAACATCCAGACGAGCGATGGGCGCTACCGCTTCCAGAGCAACGGCTGGGGTTGGCAGGGTGGCGGCAGCCACAGCATTTCGCTCTTGCCCGCGAACGGCTTCCGCATGGACAGCCAAACGTGCCGGCGAACGGATGACTCGCCGTGTTCGTATCCGTCCATTTACATCGGCACGAGCGCGGACGGTCAGCGTAGCTCGGGCAGCAACTTGCCGCGGCTCTTGAACCAAATCACGGCCGTCCCGACGTGCATGGGCTGGTCCGCAGGTACGACGCCTGCCACGGACGAGTACAACGTCTCGTACGACGTCTGGTTCAATACGGATGCGAACGGGACCGAGGCGTCCAAGTTCGTGATGGTGTGGCTGCGTGATCCCCCGAGCTTCCAGCCGGGTGGCATGTTCCCGGTGCACGATGGCGCGATCATCGGTGGCCAGCTCTGGCAGGTGTGGCACGGTCCGAACCACCAGAACCGCCCCGTCACCAGCTACGTGGCGCCGCTGGCGCGCGCGAACGGGCAGGCCTACTCGTTCAATCTGAAGGACTTCTTCGACGATGCGACGGAGCGTGGCTACCTGAACCCGGCGCAGGACAACCTGATCGCCGTCATGGGTGGCATGGAAATTTGGGGTGGCGCGCAGAGCGCGGCTATCACGAGCTTCCGCGCCGAGGTGCAGTAAAGGCGAGCGGCTCGGCGAAGCCGAGCCGGCGAGTGAACGCGCGGCGCGCCCCGAAGGGGCGCGCCGCTTCGCTTTGTGTGCGCTGTCGCACTTTTTCGTAGTGCGGGAGCACCGCGCGACGTGGTGTGGTGACGCCCCCAAAGAAAGTGAGCGTCGGAGGTTCTCTGGGGCCTGTGGCGACGTCAGTGAGGGCGCGGCGCGGAGCGCGGGGGTGGGGGCGGGACCGAAACCGAGGATGGCAACGCGGGATCCCGCTCGCCGTAGGGATCTGCTTCTTCGCGAGCAGCGGCGAGCGCTTCCTTGGCCAAGCGGAGGAGCAGCGGGCCCAAGATGAGGCCCTGCGCGCCGAAGGAGGCGATGCCTCCGAACATGGAGGCGAAGAGCGTGAAGGTGGAGAGCTTCAGCTCACCCATGCGCACGAAGACGGGGCGCAGCAGGTTGTCGATGCTCGAGATGACCACCAAACCAACGCCGGCCATGATGGCGGCCGCGACGGGGCGCCCCGTGAGCCAGAGGCCGCCCGCGACCGGCACCCACACCATGGCGGTGCCCACCGAGGGAATGAGCGACACGATGCAGGTGAGAAAGCCGAGCACGAAGGCGGTGGGCACGCCCAGCACGATGTACGCGATGGTGGCGACGACGCCTTGCGCGAGGCCCGTGAGCCCCACGCCGACGAGGAGGCCGCGCCCGGTTTCCATGAAGGCGTCGGACAAGCGCCGCGTGGCGCGCTCGGGGAACGGCGAGTGCCGCACGAACCACACGTAAAAGGACGAGCCTTCCGTGAGCAGCGCGAACACGCCGAGCACGAACAGGAACACACCGATGACCAGGTTGGCGGTGGCGCCTGCTACGCTCTGCACGACGCCGAACGCCTGCATGCCGTGGGCGCGCAAGAAGCTCAGGATGTCCTCGCCCGAGGGCAAGCCGCCGGGGCCGGCGCCCGCGCCGCCAGACACGATGTTGGCGAGCGCGTTGCGCGCGCTCTCCGAAGTGGACAGGCGCTTCACCAAGGCGATGGCCTGTCCCGTGAGCGACACCGTCACCAGCGTGAGCGGCGCAAGCACCCCGACCAAGAGCAAGAGCACGGCAACGGAGGCGGCGCGCTGCTTGCCGCCCAGACGCGGCGTGAGGCGCGCTACGAGCGGACGGCCGAGCGTGGCCGTCCAAATGGCCAGCACGATCGGGATCCACAAGCTGAACAGCGTGGCGGCTGCGGCGAGGGCGAGCGCAAGCGCGAAGCCGAGCAAGAGCGAACGCTCCTGGGCGGGAGAAGTGAGAGCCATCCTTGGCGTCCAGCCTGCGGTGCTTTCACGGAATTTGCCACCCCGGAATGCGGGCGACGGCGTGGGGCGGGGCGCGCAGGCCTCAGGTGCTTTCGCCGGACTCTGGTTCGAGGAGAGCCCGGAGCGCGTCGTCGTTTCGTAGGATGTCGGGAGGGAGCCACGTCACCGGCTCTTCACGGAGCCAGGTGCGTTGTCTGCGCGCGAAGACGCGCGTGGCGCGGTACACCTCGTCTTCGAGCGCGCCCAAGGCGGCGGCGTCGAGCGGCGCGCCGCTTTCGAGCGCTTGGTGAATTTGCCGGTAGCCGACGGCGCCCATCGCGCGGCTCCCCGCGTACCCACGCCGCGCGAGCTCGCGTGTTTCTTCGACCCAGCCGGCGCGGAACATCGCCGCACAACGCGCGCGGATGCGCTCGTCTTGTGCCTCTCGCCCGTGGTCGATGCCGAGCAGGCGCGCGCGGTAGCGGGGCGCGGAGAAGCCGTGCGCCGCCTGCAGATCGCTCAGTCGCTGACCGGTGAGCTCGAACACCTCGAGCGCGCGGCTCACGCGCACGAAGTCGTTCGGGTGAAGGCGGTCGGCGCACGTCGGGTCGACGGCGGCGAGCCGCGCGTGAAGTGCGGCTCGGCCTTCTTCTTCTGCGATGCGTTGGTGCGCGGCGCGGCGCTCCTCGTCGGCGGGAGGCGCGGCGGCGAGGCCGTACAGAAGCGCGCGCACCCACAAGAAGGTGCCGCCGCACACGATGGAGCGGCGGCCGCGCGCCGCGATGTGGCGGAGCGCGTCGTCCGCACGCTCCACGAAACGTGCGACCTCGAAGGCCGTTTCCGGCTCGACCACGTCGAGGAGGTGTTGCGGCGCGCGCGCGCGGTCTTGGGCGCTCGGCTTGCCGGAGCCGATGTCGAAACGCCGGTAAACTTGCACGCTGTCGGCGCTGATGATTTCGCCATTCGACAGCTCGGCGAGACGCAGCGCCAAGTCCGTCTTGCCCGACGCCGTGGGGCCGACGATGACGAGCAGGGGGGCGTCCGCCTCGAGCACGGCGGGACGAGGGGGCGCGGGCGAAGAGCTCGACTCGCGCACCGCGTTCGGCGTCACCTCCGGCCGACCTTTCGCTCCAGCTCTTCCCAGCTCGTGAAGGTCACGATGGGACGGCCGTGGGGGCAGTAGCCAGCAAAATCCGCGGAGTCGAGCGCGGCCAGAAGCGCGCTGGCTTCGTCGGCGGAAAGTGGGTCCCCCGCGCGCACCGCGGCGTGGCACGCCATGGTGGCGAGTGCTTTGTCGATGGCGTCCGAGAAGGCACGCTCGCCGCTGCGAGTGACTTCGCTCAAGAGATCGCGCAGCACACGCTCGGGGCTGGCGCGTTCGAGCAAGCGCGGCACTGCGTGCAAGCTGACGGCCTCCGACGTGCGCACGCGTACGTCCAAGCCGACCGCCGCGATCTGCTCGGCGTGTTGGGCGAGAACCTCACTTTCACGCGGCGTGACCTCGACCGTGAGTGGAAAGAGCAGCGCTTGGGACGCGACTTCGCGGGACTCGAACTGGCGCCGCAGCTTGGAGAACACGACGCGCTCTGCGGCGGCGTGTTGGTCCAGCACGTACAAACCTTCGGCGCCTTCACACACGAGATAGGTCTGGCGAACTTGTGTGAGGAAGCGCAGGCGCTTCCACGTGGCTCCGCGCGGTGAGGCGGCGACCGCCACGTCACGCACGAGCAGCGTGGGCGCTTCGGGTGCGTGGGGTTCGGCGGGCGAGGCGGACGCGCTGCGAGAGGTTGGCTCGAGCGCGTGGTCCGCGAAGAGGCTGGCGGCGAGCGTCGCTTGCGCGCCGGCGCGTGAGCTCACGGAGGCCGCGGTCGCCGGCGGAGCTGCGGCGTCGTTCGAGGCGCCACGTGGTGAAAGGGGGCGCGTGGGCGGCGTCAGGGGCGCCGGGCGGGCTTCGTCGGCTCGTTCGGGAGCCGCACGCTTCGCGAAGGTCGGGCGATCCATCCAGGAAGGGCGCGGCTCGCGCGTGGCGCTCGGCGCAGCGCCCAGCATGCGCGCGAGCTCGCGTGTGACGATGCCGTGCACGGCGTCCGTCACGGCGCGAGGATCGGCGAAACGCACCTCCGTTTTTTGCGGATGGACGTTGACGTCCACCAAGCGCGACGGAAGCTCCAAATAGAGCACGCCGCGCGGGTAGCGACCGCGCTCGAGCACGCTGCCGTAGGCGTGCGCAACGGTGCCGGCGAGCGCGCGATCGCGGATGGGGCGTCCGTTCACGAGCACCTTGAGGCCACCCGCGCCTTGGCGCGCTCGCTCGGGCCGCGACAGGAGGCCGAAGACGCGCAAGGGCCCGCGCTCTCCTTCCGCGAGCAAGAGCTCCTCGTCGGGAAAAATCTGCTGAACGCGCTCGCGGCGATCTCCGGTGCGCGGCCAAGAGCGCACGGCGCGCCCGTCGCGGCTCATGGAAAAGCTCACGTCGGGGCGCGCCAATGCCGCGTCGAGCACGACGTCCGCGACGTGTCCGGACTCCGTGCCGCTCGAGCGCAAGAACTTGCGCCGCGCCGGCACGTTGAAGAACAAGTCGGACACGGTGACCGTGGTGCCTACCGGAGATGGGGCGGGGCGCAGCGACGGAGCTGCGCCGCCCTCGGTCGAAAGCTCGACAGCTCCGTCCTGATCCGCGCGCCGAGTGCAGAGACGAAAGCGTGAGACGGAGGCGATGCTGGGCAGCGCCTCGCCACGAAAGCCGTACGAGCTGAGGTCGTCCAAATCCGAGAAGCGCTGAAGCTTGCTCGTGGCGTGGCGCTCCACGCTGAGTCGCGCGTCCTCTTCGCTCATGCCGACGCCGTCGTCAGCGACCTCGATGAGCCCGAGGCCGCCGCCCTCGATCTTCACGTCGATGCGCGTCGCGCCTGCGTCGAGAGCGTTCTCGATGAGCTCCTTCACCACGCTCGCGGGCCGCTCGACGACCTCGCCGGCGGCGATTTGGCTGGCGAGCTCGGGCGGCAGCACGCGGATCGGAGACGTCACGCACGGAGGATAGCGTCGGATTGCTCACCGACCAGAGCGCGTCGCGCTCTGACGGCTCAGCCGAGCCAGCCGACGCGACGCGCGGCCTCGGCGATGCCGCCGCCCGCCTCCGTGTGCGCGTCCAGCACGCACGTGGCGGCGCTTTTTACTTCTGCGGGCGCTTGCGCCATGGCGAAGGCGTGCCCCGCCCACTGGAACATCGGAACGTCGTTCAGCCAGTCCCCCACGACGATGACGTTCTCCTGTGCGACTCCGTAGTGCTCGGCGAGCCAGCGTACGGCGGTGCCCTTCGACGCCGCGCGTGAGCGCACGACGAGCCCCCACTGTCCTTCGTAGCCCGGGCTCCGAATTTCGAACGCGGACGCATGCAGCGAGGGCGTGCGTTCGATGCGCAAGCCGGTTTCCCGCACGCGACCAGCCGGGCCGATGGCCACCAGCGCGACGACGGAATCGTGATTCGTCCAGTGATCCAGACGTGTCACTCGATCCAGCTCTTGGCACTCGCGCGACCACGTCGACACGTAGCTGAGCAGCGGAGCGCCCGGCTTGTCGTAGTAAACGACGTCTCGTGCGAAGACGAAGCTCGTGAGGCGCCCACGTGAGAGCTCGCCGAGCGCGCCCGTCAGCTCGGTCGCGGTGACCGGCGCCAGGTGGAGCGCGCGACCGGAGCGAGCGTCCACGATGTGGCTGCCATCCACGCAGGCCACGGGGCCTTCCAGCTCCAGCTCTTCGGCCACGTGACGTGTGCCCGAAAAGAGACGACCGGTGCACAACGCGACATGAACGCCGTCTTCGCGTAGACGGCGAATGGCGGCAGCGTCCTCTTGATGCACGGCGCCGCTCCTATCGAGCAGCGTACCGTCCAGATCCGAAACGAGAAGGCGAGTCATTCGTGGCAACTTCGCTGGGGGATTACCCAGCGGTAGCACACGAAGACTCGCCTTCAGAACGAAAGATCGAAAAAGCTCTAGTAACGAAAGAAGGGCGTCGGGATCAGGAGACCGGATCGACCGAGACCTTCTTCTTGGTGCGGCTCGCCCACTCGAACTTCACGACGCCGTCCACGAGCGCGAACAGCGTGAAGTCCTTACCGAGCGCTACGTTGCGACCCGGATCGATGGACTGACCGACCTGACGGACGATGATGCCGCCGGCGTTGATGGACTCACCGCCGTAGACCTTGACACCGCGGAACTGAGCGTTGGAGCCGCGACCGTTACGAGTCGAGCCGCCGCCTTTTTTGTGTGCCATTACGCCTTGACCTCCGTGATCTTCACAGCGGTGAAGTACTGACGGTGACCCGCCTTGCGACGGTACTTCTTCCGCCTGCGGAACTTGTAGACGATGAGCTTCTCGCCGCGATCTTGCGCGACGATTTCGCCCGAGACCTTTGCGCCAGCGACGGTGGGGTTACCGAACTTGGGCGAGTCACCACCGACGAACAGAACGTCCTCGAAGGTGATCTTGTCGCCCGGGTTGCCCACGAGCTTCTCCACGCGGACGGTGTCGCCCTCGGAGATTCGATACTGCTTTCCGCCGGTGCGGATGACTGCGTGTGCCATGGTGGAAGGGGCGCGAAAGCTAGACTCTCGGGGGCCCCTTGGCAAGCGCGTGGGGGCCTCCCCGATGGAATCCGCCCGCGGGAGGAGCTTCTGACCTTCCTCGCCTGACTTTTTAGGGCTCGGAGAGGGCTCGGACAGGAGGGGCCGGGCCTCGGGGGGGGGCGGTTCCGATTCTTCGGACTTCAGCCGGGGGCCCCAGAAGGAGTCGGCCTATCCCCAGGAGGGGTCAGGCTGTCCCAGAAGGGCGGACAGCGGGCCGGACTGCCGGAGGGACCGGCGGGTGCGCGAGCTAACATCTCTCAAACTCGCATCCGGAGTCCAAGCCTAGCTAAAGTCCGAAGCCGTGTCGCGACGGATCTGGCACTTGGAGACGTTCGTCGGAGAGAGCCTTCGCCTCACGGTGGGCGCGCTCGAAGGTGCGATGAGTAGGGGGGACGTCTCTACTCCGCACGAGGAGTTCGAGCAGGAGCGGCGTATCGCCTCGCTCGTGTACGCGCTGGACGAACGCCGACGTGTCGCGCTCGCGGAGCTCTACCACGAGCTCACGGGGCGTTCGGTGCCGCACGAGTTCCGGCCTTTCGAGCTTTCGGGCGAAGCGTGGGCAGAGGAGGTCGTCCGCGCCCTGCGCGCGGCGGCGACGATGGGTCACGTGCGCATCGAGCCCGTGGAGTTTCCGCGCGTCGCGGTGCGACAGGAGGCGCCCGGGGCGCCGCTCGAACCGACGCCGAGCGGCGTGTCCGAGCAGTCGTCGCGCTTCGAGGTGCGACTCATCGACGAAGTGGGTGAACCGCTCGAGGGCGTCGAGCTCGCCTTTTCGAGCGCCGGCACCAAGGCCAAGCAAAAGACGGACGCGAGCGGCGTGGCGCGGTTCGAGTCCAAGAGCGCAAGCTTCGGCTCCGTGCAAGTCGTGAGCACGAGCGAGCTCGCCAAGTTGCTCGACGAACGTTGGAGCAAGCCACGTACGGGCTCCGTAGCGGATGCGCCGTACCTCACGCGTTTGTTCTTCGGCGCCGCGCTGCCCTCGGTGCAGCTCGAGAGCGACGCCTCGCATACGGTGGTGTTCCAGCCGGAGCTGGGCAAGCTGCATGTGGAGCTCTGGGACAAGAAGGGGCGAGCGCGCCACGCGAACACGGAGTACCACATTGCCGGCCCCGTCAGCTGGGAAGGAACGACGGACGCAGACGGACGCCTCGTGCACGAAGACGTGCCCAGCGGTGACTACACGCTCACGCTCACGCAGACCTTTCCGGAGGAGCTCGGGCTTCCTCCAGAAACGTACGAGGTCCCGCTCGTGGTGCTGCCCGCGCGCACGGGCGCGCCGCAGGTGCGGCGCGTGGGCGCGATCCCTCGCGCCATCCTCGCGCGGCTGCGCGGCATGGTGTTCGACACCAACAAGACGTTCCTCTTGCCCACTGCGTTGCCGGCGTTGCTCGAAATTCGCGAGCTGTACGAGCGAGAAAGGCCGACGCGGCTCCTCATCGTCGGCCACACCGATACGACCGGTGAGCCAGCGGTCAACGACCCCTTGAGCCTCGAGCGAGCGGAGTCCGTTCGGCAGTACCTCATGGACGACGTGGACGCGTGGCTCCGCAACTACGACGCCAGCGTGCCGCAAAAGAAGCGTTGGGGGCCTCGCGAAGACCGCCTCATGATGCTGAAGCTCGCGGGCTACGACACGCGACCGCCCGAGCAAAACTCGGTGCTCTGGTTTCAGGAGCATCACAACGCGCTGGTGGCGTCCGGGGGAAAGCCGGGGCGCAGCGAGCTCGCCACCGACGGCAAGATTGGCCCCAAGACGCGCACCGAGCTCATCTTCGAGTACATGAGCCTCGACGGCGTCTCTCTGGCCGATCCAGAAAACGCTGACATCGACGTGCAGACGCACGGCGCCGGAGAAAACTTCCCGCTCGATGCGTCCGGAGACGAGCTGGACGAGCGCTCGGCGAGCGGACGGGACGGAGAGAGCGACCAGCGTGACCGCCGCGTCGAGCTCTTTTTCTTCGACGACGAGTACGGGGTCGTTCCGGCGCCGACGAGCCCCGCGGGCGAGGAGTACCTCGTGTGGCGCAAGCTCGCCGAGGAGAGCGTGGATACGAACGTCGAGGGCGTCACGCAAAAGGCGACGGTTCTCGCCGTGCCGAGCGCACACTTTCGCACGGGGAGCGCGGTGTTGCTCCCCGAAGGAGAAGCGCCCACCACGGAGACGGGCACGGCGCTCACCTCCGTGGGCATGTTGGCCATGGCGCTCCGCTTCAACGAGGAGCACGAAGGCCACAGCCTGCTCGTCGCGGGCCACACGGACTCCGTCGGCAGCGATGCAGGAAACGACGCGCTCTCCGAGAAGCGCGCCCAGCTGACGCACGCCGTGCTCATGGGCAACCGGGACGAGTTCGTGGAGGTCGCGAGCGAGACCGGCAAGGTCAGTGACTGGAAGCAGATTTTTCGGTGGGCTGCGGCTGCCCTGCCGACGGTTCCCCCGCTCACGGGCAGCGGGGCGGCGAACGACGACGCCGAGGAGGACGAGCTCCCGGAGGGGTTCGCGGCCGCGGAGCCCGGTCAGATCGACGACAACGGAGCGACCGGCCAGCGCGCGGCTCGCGCCTTTCAGGAGGCGTACAACGAAAATCGAAGAGCGCTCGGCGGCGCGGAGAACCTGCAGGTCGACGGCGTGGTCGGCAAAAAAACATGGGGCGCCATTTTCGACCTGTACCAGTACAACTTGGCGGAGGAGCTCGGCGAGGACTTCGACGGCCTGAAGAAGCTGCGGGAGCAGGTGACGTTCTTGCCCGGGGTGAGTCCCTTCATCGGATTCGGTGAAACGTTCCCCGTGAGCGGAGCGGGCCAGGACGAGCTTGCCTCCCAAGAGAATCGCCGTGTGGAAGTTCTCTTGTTCGCTCGCGGACACGAGCCGGATCTCGCGATCCTTGCCGAAGAGCCGAAGCTGACCGAGCTCTACTCGAGCGAGGCCTACGAGCGAGAGCAGATCGACATGAAGTCTGCGACGCCTCACCGAGGCGTCGCCACGCCGCTTCGCATCTGGCTCTTGGACGACGCGAGAAAGAGAATGGGCGCCGACCCCGGGTCGAGCCACGTGCTCGAGCGAACCTTCGGAGCCCCGTACCGCTTGGTGCTCCCGGACGGGAGCGTGCGCGTCGGTTACGCCAACGCGGACGGCTTGGCTACGGAGTATCACCTTCCGTCCAGAGCCGTTTGCGAGCTGGCTTGGGGACGAGCATTGGCGGCGGGCGAGCGGGAGGAGCTGCCGGAAGACGAAGCGCTCGCGCGAGACTTTTTCCGCTATCGAACCCGGGTCGTCGTGGAGGACAAACCTTCCGCCGATCCGCTGGAGACTCCCCTCGCGAACATGGGTCTCTTGGGGGCGCGGGCCGAACAGCTCGCGCAGTTCGGAAAGTTCTACGGAGACGACTCGGACACGACGGTGCTCCGGGTGCACCGCAGGGGCCTTTCTGCGTGAGGTAGAGGAGCATGGGACGTCCAACACCCAAGACCGTGACCGCGGCGCCGCGGAAGCAGGCCAAGATTCAAGTCACCGTCCTGTCGAAGGCGACGGGAAAGCCACTGCGCGGGGTAGCGGGCCTTCTCGTCGGAAACGACGGCTCGAAGCTTTTTACGCGAAGCCTCGGCGTGACGGACGCCTTCGGGCGACTGCGCTTCACCGAAAGCGTCGGCGGGCTCGAAATTCAAGTGAGACACCCCAACCACGCCGGAGAGGGCCTGGCTACTGTGCCGGGTCTCGTGGACACGACCGTGGTGTTTTCGGGAGTGCTCGAGGAGGGCTCGTTCGAATTCACGGTAAAAATGGTGCAGGTGCGCGCGCAGGTGACGCTCATCGTGACGGAGGACCCGGGCGGCTCACCGCTCGGCGGCGTCAAGGTGCAACAGGGCTTGGAAGCGGGGCTGTCGGATCAGCAGGGGCGCTACGTGACCAAGGCGCTCGCCACGGGCGTGAAGCACGAGCTCGTACTCTCACGAAATGGACACGGTCCGGCGAGCGGGAGCGCGGCGGGCGTGGTGAAGCAAGTGGTGGACCTCACGGGGCTCACGGAGGTTTCGGATCAAACGCTCCGCCTTCAAATGAAGAACTTTTGGGGGAAGGTGAGGAGCTCGGACATCAAGATTGACGACGAGCCGTTCGCCGAGTGGTTTCCGAAGTTCGCTTCGAAGTACCCCGCCGAGCATCCCACGCTGATGTATCACGGCAAAAAGGCGCCTACTTTCCCGTTTGCCAGCGTCTTGCGTCGCTCCGGCGCGTCGTTCACCAAGCTGTTCGACGACCTGCCTCGTTGGTCCAGCGACGCTTTGAGCATCGAGGAGTTCGTGGCGGTCTTCATGATCGTTTCTAACGAAACGGGCGGCTCGTACAAGCCCATCTCCGAGAAGGGCACGCTCGCCTACATGTTTTACCTGAACAAGGGGCCCAACCGCTTGGCAGGGGACCAGCTTGCGGAGCTGGGCAAGCTCGAGGACAAGGCACGGATCGTGGCGTGGAACGCCAAGGGTGCGGAACACTTTCCGGGCGTCGGCACGGACGGCATCACGGAAGAAGACTTGAAGGAGTGCGACTTCTGGAAGTACCGCGGCCGAGGCTTCGTGCAAACCACGCTTCGCCCGCTCTACATCGACCGTGTGGACCCCGTCCTCGAGGCCGCTGGGCTGAAAGCGACGGAGGACATGACCGCAGACGAGCTCGATGACGCCGTCGTGAACAACGACAAGGTCTATTACCCGCTCTTGGCGAAGGAAATCGCCTCACGGAGGGCGTTTTTGGTGCGGGCCAACGCCGAGGAGTGGAAGCCGTTCGGCTACGCAGTGGCGGGGCAAAACAACCACGCCTACGCGGCCCTGTACGAGTGGCGCTGCCAAGAGCTCTACGGCGAGTTGCGCAAAGCGGCGGAGGAGGGGAGGTTGGCTCTGGCGTGATCAAGTGGCTCTTCTTAGTGTTAGCGAGTTGTGGTGGCGCCGGCGGGTGCAAGAGCCACAAAGTCGCGGGCTCGGACGACAACACGTCGGAGACGACGGGGATGGTCGCGTCGCCAGGTTCCTCGGTGGCGCCGTCCGTCGTGGAGAGGTCCTCGCGCGAACCTGTGGAAGCGCCGAGACGTTTGCGGTTTCCGGAGCGACAGCGGCTGGCTTTGGGGGCGGCGCAGACGTGTTTCGTCGACGCGAGCGACGCCCTCTTTTGTTGGGGAGGAAACCTCTTCGGTGAGGTGGGCAACGCCACCCATGGTTGGACGGGCTCGCTCGAGGAAATTCGCAATCCCGCGAGCTACGTCACGGCCCCCGTCCGCGTTCTGGCTCGCGGCGTACACTCCATCGCCGCTTGGCGCGGCCGCAGCTTCGCCGTGGACCGTGAGGGACGACTCTCGGCGTGGGGAGTGGACGTGGGGCGTGAGGTGGATGGTCACCGTTTCATCGATCGCCCTTTGCCAGAGCCCACGCCCGCGCCGGTCGTTCGCGTCGCACCGGCCGCGCCGTGCGTGCTGGGGCGAAACGGCGCGGCGTACTGCGCACGTGAGCTCGAGTCGAAGCCTTCGGCCACGAAGGAAGAAGGCGCTCTCGGCTACCACGCGTTCAAAGAGGTTCCCGAGCTAGGCTCCGGGCTTTTGGATTTGGCTGCCACCGAGGCCTCCGCGTGCGCGGTGAAGAGCGACCACAGCGTCTGGTGTTGGGGCAAGAACGACTACGGGCAGCTGGGGCGACCCAAAGGGCCTCCGGAGGCGATTCCGCGAGAAGTCCCCGGCCTCAGCGCGCGCCAGATCGTCGCGGGGCACTATCACTTTTGCGTCGTGTCGCCGAAGCGCGAGGCGCTGTGTTGGGGACAAGCGAATCATCATCAGCTGGGAAACGCCGAGCGGGTGATGGGCGGTTTGTCTTCGCCACAGCGTGTGACGCTCCCCGGTCCCGTGGTTCAACTGGCGGCCAACGCAGGGACGACGCTCGCGCTCCTGGAGGACGGCAGCGTGTACGCGTGGGGCGAGGGGTTCTACGGGCTACTGGCTCGAGCGGGCAGTGACGAGTCGAGCAGCGTGCCCGTGCGCATCGAGGGCCTTGGCACCGTCGTTCAAATCGGAGTCGGTACGGGGCACGCCTGCGCGCTCAGAGAGGACGATTCCGTGTGGTGTTGGGGTCAAGGAGACGACTACCAACTGGGCGGCGGAAACAACGAGGACAGCCGCGCTCCGGTGCGTGTCGTTTTTCCGTAGCGTGGGCGCAGGGTCGTGCGTGGGTGAGGTGCTGGTTTTCGCGGGTGTGATGCGTGGGGTGAGCCGCTGTTCCCTGCCGCCGACGGGTGGTGCGGGGTGGGCCAGGGTACGTGCAGGAGTGGGAGCGGAGTGTGAGGTAGGCAAAGCTCCCCGCGGCTGCCGTTTGATGCGAGAGGTCGACGTGCGAATGGATGGCTCGCTCGACGTGCTGCCCAACGTAGGCCCGCTCTGATATGCTGAAGAGACATGCCTTCGCGCCGCGTCGTAGCTTCGTTCGCCATTGCGCTTTCGACCTCGGGCTTCGTGTCCACGGCAACGGCGAACGCCGAAGAGCCGAAGAAAGCGGCCCCCGCGCCGCGCGCGGAAGCTGCCGCAACGCCGCCCGGCGCGCCCGAGGTCAAAAAGGAAACCACCGACGCCGAGGGCGAAAAGAGCTACCAGTTCGGTGCGGTCGAGGTGGAGGGGCGCCTCAAGGCCCCACAAATTCTCTACTTCGTGCGTCGCGTGCGCGCGGAGCTGAAGAGCGGCCAGCTCGGTCACCGTTCGTTTCTTCCGGAGCTCCACGACACACGGCGGAGTGAGGCGCTCCGCTGAGCCCCGCGTCAACGAGTCCTGCTGCCAGAATGAGTCGCGCTCGAGTTCAGCCGCCGTTGCTTCGCGTCGCCGCCGTGTGGGGGACCACCGTCTTGGCGGTGCGTCATCTGTCTCCGGGGGGCGTGCTTTCCATCGGAGAAGGTGCGGACGCGCTCGTGGCGCGCCCCGAAGGCACGAACGTTCCGGACAAGCCGTTCTACTCGGTCGGCAACGGCTGGGAGCTCGATCCGCGCGGCGCCACGGGCGGTACGCTCCGCTTGCGTGGGCGGGACGAAACGCCGGAGGCGCTCGCCAAGAGCGGCATTCCCGTGCCGGTCGTCGCGGGGGACCACGGGCTCATCCAATATGGCCGCTTCGCGCTGTTCTTTCAGTTCACCGAGCCCGTGCAGGTGCCGGTCACGCGCCCGCGCGTCGACTGGGGCCTGGTTTCTTCGTTTGCGCTCTCGTTGTTTCTCATCGCGGGCAGCCTGACCGCTCTTCGTTCACTCACGCCCGAGTCGCGCGTGGACAAGCCGCTCGAGCTGACGTCGGTGGCGGAGCTGAGCGAGCGGCTGCGTATGGATCCGCCGGTTCAAGTGCCAGAAAGCAGCGGCGGCGCGAGCGAAGCCAAGAGCACGGAGCCGTCGGGTGGTGGAAAAAAAATGGCGCAGGCCGAAGGTCAGCTCGGCAAGCGCGGCCCGGCCACCACCACCAAAATCTCCGGAGCACGTCCCGGCCTCGGGGGCGTGGCCGAGGCGCTCAGCGGCAGCGTTGGCAGAGAGGTGCAAGAAACGCTCGGTTCCATCAGCTCCGTGGCGGCCGCGCTCGGCGGCTTGAACTCGAGTTCATTGGTGCTCGGCGCCGGGAGCGGCACCGGGCTCCGTGGCGGCGGTCCGGGCGGCGGCGGAGTCGGTCCAGGTGGCGTGCCGTACGGCGCGGGCGCGCTGGACACGGGCGGAATGGGCGCAGGCACGGGGACGGGACCGGGCGGTCGTGGCCTCGGAAACGGCTCCGGCTCCGGCACCGGCAGCGGAACGGGCACCGGCGACGGAACGGGCGGAGAACGCAAGCTCGCCGCCAAGGACGCCGCGCCTGCCGGTCAGGGACTCTCACCGGGCGCCATCTCGCGCGTGGTCATGTCGCGCTCGGGTGCTTTTCGCGCGTGCTACGAAACGGTGGCCGCGGGCAGCCCGGGGCTTTCCGGTACGGTGAGCGTGCGCTTCGGCATTTCGCCGGGCGGAGAAGTGCAGACGGCGTCCATCGCTGGCTCGTCGCTCAACAACCCGCGTGTGGAGGGGTGCGTGCTTCGTCAAATCAAACGTCTGCGCTTCCCCAGCGCGGACAAAGGCTCGAACGCCACCTTCCCGTTCGTCTTCAAACCGAGCAAGCGCTGACGCGCCCCGCATTGGCACGACCGTGGCATTGGTTTCCGCTTCGATGAAGGTGTTTGCCGCAGTTTTGGCTGCTCCGCGCGCTCGGGACGCTGGCCTCTGCCCCCACTCTTGGGGGCGCACGCCCTCGGGGGAAGGCAACGCGCGTCCCAGCGCGGTGCTCCCGCACTGCGAACAGGGGCGCCTCGCGCGCGCCGCGCGTCGCGGCGCGGCGCTTTCGTCGGTGGGTGCGTGTCTCGCCTTGCTCGGTTGTTCGAGCACGGAAGAAACGCGCACCGTCGGTCCGCGTCAGGTGGCCATCACCCAGGACGACGAGCCCATTTACGACGATGGGGAGCTCACGCTCTTCGAAGCCAAAACGGGCATTGCTTTACCCATTTTGGAGCCGTCACAGGAGCAGCGTCGAGCGCTGTGGCGGGACGTTGCCGAGCCGTATCCGCACAACCCTTGGGTGGAGGTGGACGACGTAAAGGTGCAAGTCACCTGGACCATTTCCAACTTGGACGCGGAGACGCACAACGTGCAGCTCCTCATCGATCCGTGGAACGAGTTCGGGCGTTACTGGCCCGGCCTCAGTCTGGTGGACGCGGAGGACGGCGAGTTTTTGCCGAATCTCTCCGGCTTCGACGACCTCATTTTGGTGCCAGGCACGGCGAGCGACTCTTCGTCGCGCGTCTCCGGCACGGTGACTTTTCAGGACATGCGAGAAATGGCGGTGGATCTCGCGACGGTGATGAGCCTCATCGCGAACCCGCCGGAGAGCATCGACGGCTTTCAAGACGCGGACCCGCTCGTTTCCTTGGCGAACCACGCGTTCCACGTACAAAATCGCTCGGGCAGCGACCCGCTCGTCGATCGCTACACGCCGCGCATCATCGCCGGCCTCACCGGGGTCGACGCAGGGCTCCGCACCTACGAGCCCGCCAACGTGGCGTTGGAGGTGGTGGTCGAGGTGATCGACGAAGGAAACGCGAACCCCGTCGCCAGCGAAGAAGACGAGGAAGACGGAAAGCGTCTGCTGCGCACGCCCGAGACCTACATCACGGTCGGCGCAATGTGAGGCTCACGGTCGGCGCAATGTGAGGCTCGCGCCGTCGACCGCGGAGCAACGGCGCGGCGAGCTCGGCGGGCATCAACCACCGAGCAACGGCGCGGCGAGCTCGGCAACGTCCTCCGGCGGAATGCGCCAGGTGACGTGAAGCGAATACGGTTGAACGTCGACGTGAAAGGCGGCTTCGAGCGCGGCGCGGCGCGCCTCGGGCAGGCTCAGCAGCAGATCGCTTTTGGCACGTCCGAGGAACGCAGCGAGTCGCGCGCACCCGTCCGGACCCGCGGACTCCGCACAGGAAAAGCGCGCCTCCAGAGAGCCGTCGACACGCACGCCGAGCGCGGCGGCTTCGAGCGCGTCGAGCGGCGACTCCTTCGACCCGACGCCGCCGCCGGCCCGCTCGAGCCAGGCGGGGGGCAAGGCGGCCGTCACGCCGAGAGCGCGCGCTCCGAGCGCCTCGGCGAGCGCGTGGTGCCGACTCTCCGCCGAGCTGGGACGTTCTCCGCGGGCGAGCGCGATGAGCTCGGCGGTGGGAGGAGCGCTCGCCGTCGCGAACATGAGCAGCTCGTTTCTGGGGTTGCTCAGAAGGCGCGTGTGCGAGTCGTTTTCGACGAGCTCGAAGCCGTTCGGAAGCTCCTTCCAGTCGCCGCCCTCGGCGAGCAGCTTGCGCCGAGCGCACTCACGGAAAGCTGGGGTGGGGCGCAGCGCCACCACCACGAGCTCCGGGGGCTCGGGCTCTTCGCGCGCGCGCGGCGCGTCCGGCCTTGGCGCAGAGAGCGGCTTTTCGGCGGAGCCGCTCGCACTAGGCCACCCCGGCTCAGTCGCGTTTTCGTCGTCCGTGTGCGGCAGGAGCGCGAAGGCGAGGCGTGCCGGCGGTGGCACGTCGTCGCAATCCAGCGGGCCCAGCGCCGACGGCTTGACCCAACCGGACGTGCCGAGCAGCGACAGATCCACGTCCACCACGACCCAGGCGTTTCTGGGAAGAACGGAGCGCAGCGCCTGTACTCCAGGGTCCTGACGCGACGCTTCCGGTAGGGCTTCGGCGGTGGTTTCGCCGGGAACCGGCGTGGGTTTCGGATGCGTCGCCTCCCAACGTCGCCAAGCCACCAAAGCGGCCACGAGAGCCGCAACCGCGATCGTCGCGTCGATGGCGAGTGTGCGGAACGAGGGCGACCTACGGCTCATCGAGAACCGTCTCTCGTCGCACGTTCGGCGAGCGCGGTGGCGCGCGCCTCGACCCACTCGACGACGCGAGCCTCAGGGAACGAGCCGGTGTGGCGACCCAGCTCTTGGATACCCGTGGGGCTGGTGACGTTCACTTCAATCAGCTTGCCCCCAATGAGATCCAAGCCGACGAACCAGAGCCCGCGCGCGCTGAGCGTGCGCCCCACGTCGCGCACGAGCTCTCGCTCGGATTCCGTGAGCTCGGTGGGCTTGACCTGGCCGCCGACGTGAATGTTGGCGCGAATGTCGTCCTCGCGCGGCACGCGCAAGATGGCGCCCAAGGGCTCGCCGTCGAGCACCAAGACGCGTTTGTCGCCTTCGCTGATGGCGGGTTGAAACTCCTGCACGAGCGCTTGCTCTCGACCCTCGCGCGTCAGCAAATCGACCAACGCGCGCGTGTTGCGGTCCCCTTGCGTGAGAGCGACGACTCCGCTGCCGCCCGCGCCGTCGAGCGGCTTGAGCACGGCGCGACCCACTTCGGCGACGAAGGCCAGAATGTCCGTCGGGCGCGCCGAGACGAGGGTGCGCGGCATCCAGCGCTCGAAGTGGAACGCGAAGAGCTTTTCGTTGGCGTCTCTGAGGCCCGCCGGGTCGTTCAAGACGAGCGTCTGGTGCTTGACCAAGTCGAGCTCCTGCGTGAGGTGCAGGTACGCCGTGTCGAAGGGTGGATCTTTGCGGATGAAGACGGCGTCGAGCGCCTCGAGCTCCAGGGTCTCGGGGGCGCCCAAGCTGGTGAAGGGCGCCGAGTCGGACACGGTGAGCGGGCGCCCGACGGCGCGTACGCGGCCGCCGACCAGGTACAGGTCACGCGGAGCGCAGTGAAAGCTCGTGTGACCACGCTTCTGCGCGGCGCGCAAAAAGGCGAAGGTGGTGTCCTTGTCCGGCAACATGCCTTCGGCCGGATCCATCACGAAGAGAAAGCGCATCGGGGAACACGAGGTGTTGAGGGGAACCACGAGTGTTCGTCTGTCGACGACTCACCCAGCGGCGATGCTAGGGCCGCGAGAGCCTCACCGAAAGGCTTGCTCGCGGGCCACGAAGGGACTGGGGCGCCCCGGACACCCGGGGAAAAGGAACGTTCGAGCCGGGCGGCAAACGCTCGCTCCGTACGGAGGACAAGAACGGCCAGCGACGTGTGGGAGCATGCTCGGCGCAATGCTAGGAGCGACGACATGGCGCATTCCTCAGAAGAGCGAGGGTCGACGGCGAGCGCACGCGCGATGACGAGCGCAGAGTCGACGGCGAGCGCAGGGTCGACGGCGAGCGCACACGCGATGACGAGCGCAGGGTCGACGGCGAGCGCACGGGCGATGACGAGCGCACGGGCGACGGAGAGCCGGTGGGCCCGGCCGGTGCTCGGCCGCGCTCGGCGGTGGCTCGGTTCGTCTTGTGTATTCGCCGCGCTCGGGTTCGGGGTCGTCTTGCGCGCGCCCGCGGTGGAGCCAGAGGCGCCGGCCGCGTCGGGCGTGGCGCAGCGCGCGGTCGCCTCGGAGAGCCGCGAGGCAAGTCGCGAGGCCATGGCCGTGCTGCGTGCTGGAGGCACCGCAGCGGACGCGGCCGTGGTCGCGGCGCTGGTGGCCGGCGTGACGCATCCGAGCTCGAGCGGCATCGGCGGTGGTGGCTTCGTGCTCGCGTGGGACGGGGCGAAGAAGCAGCCGTTCATCATCGATTTTCGTGAGACGGCGCCGAGCGGCATCGAGGTCGCGCCGTTCGAAAAGCGACCCTTCGCGCGGGAAGAGCGCGGACGGGCGGTCGGGGTGCCTGGGGAGCTGCGGGGGCTCTTCGAGCTGCACAAACGCGCCGGCAAGTTGCGCTGGGCAGACCTGGTGGGGCGCGCGGAGCGCGTGGCGCGACAGGGTTTCGCGGTGAGCCCGCATCTCCACGCGCTGCTCGGTTGGGTGGAGGACAGGTTGGTCCCCGATCCGCACTATGCGGCGCTGTACTTCCCTGGCGGAAAGGCGGTCGCGGTGGGGGCCCGCGTTCGAAACCCGGTCCTCGCGGACACGCTGGCGCGCGTGGCCGCGCAAGGTCCGGACGCGCTCTACCGCGGCGAGGTGGCCGCCGAGCTCGCGCGTGTGGTCGGGGAGCACGGCGGACAGCTCTCCGTGGAGGACCTCGCCGCGTATCAGCCCATCGAGCGCGCGGCGCTCCGGACGCGCTTTTCCGGCTACGACGTGTACACGATGCCGGCTCCGTCGGCCGGTGGGTTGATGTTGGGGCAGGTTTTGCGGCTCTATTCGCCCGACGAGCTGCGTCGCCTCGGACACGGCACGCCCGCGTACCAACACCTCCTGGCCGAAGGCATGCGCGGCGCCATCGCAGACCGTCTGCGGTACTATGGAGATCCGCAGTTCGTCGGCCTCGACCAAGCGGCGCTCGTCTCGGACGCGCGTATGGCGGTCCGGCGCCGCTCCATTGCGCTCGATCGCACGCACGCGCTGCCGCGCTTCGGCCTGGAGGAGCACGGCACGCACCATTTGGTCACGGCGGACCGCGCTGGAAACGTGGTGTCGCTCACGACCACGGTGAACACGCCGTTCGGCGCGAAGCTCCTGGCTCCCGCCAGCGGCGTGACCTTGAACGACGAGCTCACGGATTTCACGACGGTGGAGAGCGTGGCCCCGTTCGGCATGACCGAAAGCCCCAATCGGCCGCGCCCCGGCGCACGCCCCGTCTCCAGCATGGCCCCGACCATCGTGGTCGAGCGGGGGCGCCCCGTGCTCGCGCTGGGCGGCTCGGGCGGCACCACCATTGGACCGAACGTGACGCAGGTGTTGCTCGGCTCTTTGGTGTTCGATCAGAGTCCGCTCGAGGCGGTCTCCAAGCCGCGCATCGAGGTTCCGACGCAAGGGGCGACCATCGCGCTGCCGCCGGAAACCCCTGCGGCGCACGTGGCGGATCTGGAGGCGCGCGGCGAAATCGTGGGCAAGATCCGGTTCAACGGCAGCGCGGTCCAAGTGGTGCGCTTCGACGGCCCTCGTGTGGAGGCCGCCGCGGATCCGCGCAAACACGGCTCCGCGCTCGTGGAGTGAAAAGCGAGACGGCCTCTGCGACACGCGACCGCGATGCGCCGCACCGCGCCGTCCGAGCTCGTCACGAGCCAAGTCCGGCGACCTGTCACGGAGCTGCGAGAGGCGCGGCGAGGACCGTCAGGGCATCGCCGCGAGCATTTCCGCGCTCTCGCGGTCGTCCAGATCCGTCGCGATGACGTAACCCACGCCACGCTTTTCCACCGCTGCGATGGAGTAGCCGTGGTGCATGCCGACGAAGACGGCGCGATCCCCGATGACGCGTGGCTCGAGATTTCTGAGCGAGCGCACTGGAACCCACTGCGGATTGAAGACGTACACCGTGACTCGATGACCGGCCACGTTGTACTGCAGGGACGCCGCGCGATGGTGCTCGACCGGGACCAACGAGGCGCCCAAGAAGCGCGCGCCGTACGGGCCGAGCTCCGGCTCACGCATGGGCACGCCCACGTGCGGCTCGAGGCCGCCCAACGCCCGTCGATCCGTGACCTCGGGCGTGACGGGCGCGGCGTGGTAGCGGACCAGCTCGTCCATCAGATTCATGGACGTCTTCATCGAGGCTTTCGCGCTGTCCGCGGGAGGTTCGGCGCCCGCGGTCGGGGGGTGCTTGTCGTGAAGCGCGCCGAACGCGAGCACCACGGCCGCTGCAGCCGCGAGCGGAGCGACAAGACGCCACGAGAGCGGTCGAGAGTGGTGCGGCTTCGCCTCTTCTTCACGCTCGGACTCTTCGGCGAACGCCGCGCTGAGGCGCGTCAAGAACTCCGGAGAAGGCCGCGCGTCTTCGAGCACGACTCGACGAGTGGCGCGCTTGAGCGCCAAACAAAGGGAGACTTGCTCCGTACAGCGCAGGCACGCGCCTAGGTGCTGCTCGACCTCGAGTGACTTTTCCGTGGAGAGCTCGTCGTCTCCGAACGCTTCGAGGTAATGACGAATGTCGTGGCAGGTCGTCATTTGGCGCCCCTCACTTTCCGATAGGTGTCGAGGCTGACCGGGGCGATTTTTCGAGTTTCGCTGTCTGCCGGTGAACGAGCGGAGGACCCTTCGGCCGCGCCTTCGTCGGCGCTATCGCCGAGCGGGGAGGGAGCGATGCCGAGCGCGCGTGCTTGCTCGAAGAGGCGCGCCTTCAGGTGACGCCGGCCTCGGTGCAAGCGCGACATGACCGTGCCGGTGGGACAGCCCATGGCGTCCGCGGCCTCCTTGTACGAGAGCTCCTCCACGTCCACGAGCAGCACCGCCAAGCGGTAGTCTTCGGGGAGCGCATCGAGCGCGTCTCGGATTTCTTGCTCCAGGAGCGGACGAATCGCCTGCGACTCCGGGTCACGCAGCGCGCGCATGCTCTCCGTGCCCATCCAGCCGTCCGAAAGTGGATCCACCTCGGGGCCGCCGAGCACGTTGCGCTCCAGCGAGCCGCGCTTGTAGCGGTTGATGAAGGTGTTGGTGAGGATACGCATGAGCCAACTCTTGAGGTTGGTTCCCACTTGGAACTGGTGGCGAGCACGGAGTCCCTTGAGGAGCGTGTCCTGGACCAAGTCTTCCGCGTCCGCGGCTCGTCGCGTCATGCGCAACGCGACCGCGTAGAGCGCGGCGGCGTGCGGGAGCGCTTGGAGCTCGAACTCGCGTTGGCTCATCAAGCTGGTGCTGTCGGTCGAGAGGGTCATGGGCGGAACGCCTTCGGATCTTGGCGGCACAACCGCGTGGTAGGCCAGACTATTCCCGCGCATTCTTATTCGGTGCGGGTGGGGACGATGTCGTGAGCGGCTGGCTCGCGGGAGCGACCGCACTTTTCCGCGCCTGAGTCGAGAGAGAACCCGGCAAGCGTTTGGCTGTGACCAAAGAGTCAGGACTCACGCGGGGCGTACGCTGCGTCGGGGACGTCGAGTCCCCGCGGCGACATGAATTTTTTTTCGGTCGGAACGAACGAGCAGTGGCCCGACGGGCCGGTGCGCCCTGAAACGTCGGCCAGGTCGGTGGCGCGTGGCGGTCAGGGCTGCGAACGTTTTTCGAGCTCTTCGACGCGGTGCGTCAATTCGTCCACCCGCTTCTGCAGCTCCTGAAAACCGGAGAAGCTGGGCAAGACGGCGCGAACTCGCTCGTCGATGGCGCTTTGCCATTGCTCCAAGGTGGCCCGGAGCACGCCTTTGGTGGCGTCCGGAGACGTGGTGCTCATGCCGTCCTCCTTTTCCTCGTCGAGGTGGTCGTTCTCGGTGAGCAGTAGTCGTCCGAGCGTGCCCTCCTTGAGCTGCGTGATGAGCCGCCCGCCGCGGCTGCGAATCAGCGCCTTGAGCGTGGCGAGAGGAATTTCCCGCGGCCGCGCCTTGAGCTCCTCGCTGATGATGAGGGCGAGTGTGACGTCGGTTTTGTCTTCCTTGGTGGCGTTGTCGACGATTTGAATCGTTTCGCCGGCGCGCACCATGTCGGCAATGTTG